>JBPCXZ010000317.1:0-2797 GCA_051008055.1 Woeseiaceae bacterium | reverse complement strand
ACAACGCGCCGATCGAGCGACTGGTGTCGAAAGAGTACGGTATTGAACGTGCGGCCCTGATCGACCCGAACAAGGCGGCGGCGACCTATGCGGCCGGTGATATGCAGATCGAGCACGGCGACACCATCTACCTGACAGTTGCGGACAAGGACGGCAACATGGTGTCTTTGATCCAGAGTAATTACGGTGGCTTCGGTGCCGGCCTGACCCTGGCCGAGTACGGCTTTGGCATCCAGAACCGCGGCGCTCTTTTTAGTCTCGAAGACGGGCACGCCAATATCTACGAGCCCGGCAAACGGCCGTTCCACACGATCATTCCGGCCTTCATCACCAAAGACGGCAAACCGCACATGAGCTTTGGCGTGATGGGCGGCTCCATGCAACCGCAAGGGCACGTGCAGATCATGATTAACATGATCGACTTCGGCATGAACCTGCAGGAGGCCGGTGATGCGGCACGCGTGCGTCACTTCGGATCATCACAACCGACGGACCAGAAGATGACCGACGGCGGTGAAGTGTTTCTCGAAACTGAATTTAGCGAAGAGGTGCGTGAGCAGTTGATGAAGATGGGCCACAAGCTGCTCGACGAGCCGGAAAGTGTCGGTGGCTACCAGGGCATTCTCTACGATGCGGAGAACGGCGTGTATTACGGGGCAACCGAATCGCGTAAGGATGGCCAGGCGGCTGGTTACTAGTTTCGGGAGCGCCAGTCGCCGATAATCCGCTGCAGTTCAGCGACGCCATCTGTCAGGGCGGCCGGGCCCGGTTGCAGGATTAGTGGCGACTTAATTTCGTGTATCTCATCGTCGCGAACGGCAGGAATGACATCCCAGCCTTCGCGTGCCGCAACTCTTTCGGGCCGAAACTTCTTGCCACACCATGAGCCGATGATGATGTCCGGCGCCCGGCGAATCACTTCCGCTGGATCTTCAATGATCCGGTGCTTGCCCAGGCTCTCTTTGGACAGTTCCGGAAAACAGTCCTCGCCGCCAGCCACCTCAATGAGTTCGGAGACCCACTGGATGCCGCTGAACATCGGCTCGTCCCATTCTTCAAAGTAGACTTTCGGGCGCGGGCCATTCTCTTGATTAGCATTGCGAATGGCATCAATCTCGTCGCCAAGCCTGGTTGCCAAGCCTGCGGCCAACGCTTGCTCACCAATTAAGCCACCCAGCGTACGAATCATCCTCAAAATGCCGTCAATCGAGCGATGATTGAAAACGTGCACGGCGACGCCACGTTTGACCAGTTCGGCCGCGATGTCAGCTTGTAAGTCGGAAAAGCCAAGCACCAAATCAGGATCCAGCTCGAGGATGCGATCAATCTTCGCGCTCGTGAATGCCGAGACCTTTGGCTTTTCCTTGCGGGCCCGCGGTGGCCGGACGGTGAACCCCGAGATACCGACAATGCGGTCCTCTTCACCGAGCAGGTACAACGTCTCCGTCGTTTCCTCGGTCATGCAAATGATGCGTTCGGCGTAGTTGCTCACTACGCAGCTACTTCAACGTGATCCAGACAACATCCAATAGAATTACTCGGCAAGCTGCCGGGCAATCGCATCAAAAGCTGCCAAACGGGGTTTGTTACTTGGGCGGTCCGCATTTGACGCGCTGGCTGCCGAAGAAAACGTCGCAATTACAACCTGGTCTCGTCTGTTGATGTACAGATGCTGGCCGAATACGCCACGAAATGTTCCGATCTCGTTCTCAGAGTCGTGCACCCAAAGGTAGTTTTTGTAACCTTCCAGCCACGAGTCATACACATTGGCATCCTTATCCCCGTAGGTGCTTTGCTCTGTGTGACCGCGCTCAGCGTCGGTCAATGCAAACGTGTCGTCGATCCATGCCTTTGGAAAGATCTGAGTGCCGTTGTAATACCCGTCATTGAGAACCACTAACCCGACCCGTGCGAAGTCCCGCAGCGTGGTATTGAAACCGCCAGTTGCGATCGGATTAAACGCGACGTCTGCCATAAAGAACGCATCATGCTCGGCGCCGATCTTCGACCAAACATGCTCGGCCATGAAAACGTTCAGAGGTTGTCCTGAAACTCGTGCAATGATCCAGCCAGCCACATCAACGTTTGGCGAGTGATACTCGAATTTGACGCGTGGCTCGAGTTCCGGGTTTTTTTCAAAGCGCGGGACAAATCCTATGATGCCTCGCGGTGTGTCATCCTGCATCGGGTCGGTTGCCATCAGATCGAAAGCAGGGACAAATCCAAGGCGCCGAAAATATTCGGTGCTTACGGTACCTGGCGTGAAGTTCTCGTAGTCCTCACTGTAGTCCAGCGCTGACACCATGTTGAGCACGTCGCGAACTGTGCGGCCACCGAAGTACGTGCCTTTCAGCTCCGGAATGTACTCTGAGACATTGTCGGTAACATCGATCTTGCCTTGCTCTACGAGCGAACCCATCGCGAGGCCAACCAGTGACTTCGTGCTCGATGCCCAAAGATGATGATCGTGTTCTGTAAACCCTTCGAAGTAGCGCTCGTAGACGATTTCGCCATCTTTTAGCACCACGTAGCCATCCGTATCGTCGCCGACCATGGCGTCGTTGACCGTGTACGACCGCCCGTCATACTCAAACTCAATATCGGCAATGTCAGGATTCAATTTAACCGGCAGGCTGACAATGCCGCCAGCACGCGGGACCATGAGACTCGGCGACACACCCGTGTTCTTGAAGCTCCAGTGGTTATACGGCTGCTCCGACCAGTTCATGAACGTCACTTGCGACTCCGCGCTGGGCGGCACAGTGCTCATTGCTGACGTTCTGGAATCCGCAATTGC
>JBPCXZ010000316.1:0-10738 GCA_051008055.1 Woeseiaceae bacterium | reverse complement strand
GACGTGTTTTATCGCAGTAGCAGTGCCAAACGCAAAGCCTGGATCGATTTTATTGGCGTCTTGCTTTTTTTGTTGCCGGTGAGTGGTTTTCTTTTGATCAAATCCTGGGACTTCGCAGCCGTATCCTGGTCGATCAAGGAAGCATCGCGTGAGTCCGGCGGACTGCCATACCCTCTAATTCCGTTGGCCAAGTCGATTCTTGTTGCCATGCCGTTCACGGTGGGCCTGCAAGGTATCTCGATCCTGCTCAAGTCGCTAACGACGATTCGCGGGCGTTTATGATGGAGTGGGTTCCGCTACTGCTGTTTGTGTCTGTGATTGTCATCCTGATGGCTGGCTTTCCCGTGGCCTTTACGCTTGGCGGAGTAGCGCTGATTTTTGCAGGCATCGGTGTTGTGACAGGCACATTTACTGAAGCACTGCTGTCCGGCCTGCCCAATCGCATATTCGGCATCATGGCAAATGAAACGTTGGTTGCGGTGCCATTGTTCGTGTTTATGGGCGTCACATTGGAGCGCGCCCGAATCGCCGAAGAGCTCCTGGACACGTTGAGCTCCTTGTTCGGCACACTCCGTGGCGGTCTCGGCGTCTCTGTCACCATTGTTGGCATGTTGCTGGCAGCAAGCACCGGCATCGTGGGCGCGACGGTCGTCACGATGGGCTTACTGTCACTGCCGACCATGCTGCGGCGCGGATACACACCCGAGATAGCGACAGGTACGATTTGCGCCAGCGGCACGCTGGGCCAAATCATTCCGCCGTCGATTATTCTGGTCATGCTCGGTGATGTCATGACGACGGCCTATCAACAGGCGCAACTCGAGATGGGCATCTTCTCGCCGAAGACGGTTTCCGTCGGTGACTTGTTTGCCGGCGCCCTGGTTCCCGGCCTGATGCTGGTTGGCCTTTACGTTATTTATATTCTTGTCGTCGCATTTTTGAAACCAGATTCGATGCCGGCCCACGTCCGCGACGAGGGAGAGCAAGTCTCATTTGGCCAGATTCTGCATGCCTTGTTGCCGCCGTTATTCCTTGTATTCGCCGTACTAGGCTCCATTCTTGCGGGACTCGCAACACCAACTGAAGCGGCAGGCGTCGGCGCCATGGGTGCAATATTGCTGGCAGTTTCAAGGCGCGAGCTCAACTATCTGCGGCTGCAGGAAATCATGCGCAGCACGCTAAAGATTAGCAGCATGGTGTTCCTGATCTTGATTGGCGCATCGATATTTTCGCTGGTATTTCGCGGCTACGGTGGTGACGACGCCGTGCACTCGGTTCTTGGCGCCATCCCCGGAGGCGTCTTTGGTGCTGTGCTCGCCGTCATGCTCGTTATGTTCTTACTGGGCTTCGTACTCGACTTCATCGAAATTACTTTCGTTGTCGTACCGATTGTGGGACCAGTACTGCTGGCGATGGGGCTCGATCCTGTCTGGCTCGGCATCATGATCGCAATTAACCTGCAGACGTCATTCCTGACGCCGCCGTTTGGCTTTGCCCTTTTCTATCTGCGTGGCGTAGCGCCACCCGAAATTTCGACAGCACAAATTTATCGTGGTGTTATTCCGTTCGTCGCGATTCAAATCTTCGCGCTAATCCTGCTCGCGATTTTCCCCGACATCGTCACCTGGCTGCCGCAAAAGATCTACGGCAGTTAATAACAATCGAATGCCGCCGGGTGCCGAGAGCCGCGTTTCAGGTGCTAGTATTAAGCCCTTCGTTCACACCCGCTTCAGATTGAGCGGGCGGTCAAAGCTGGTCGCAGGAATCAAAATGAAATTTAAACATTTGCTAGTTCTCGCTGTTGTGCTTGTCGCCACTACAGATTCTGCCTGGGCACAGATTACGCCATCAAAGCAGTCGCTTACTGATGTCTATCCAGGCAAGGCCTATTCTCCATACGCTCAGCGAAACTTTCCGAGCAAGGTTTTCTGGGGAGATACGCATTTGCATACAGGATTGTCGGTGGACGCGGGCCTGTTCGGCGCTCGACTCGGTCTCGATGACGCTTACCGCTTCGCGCGCGGCGAAGAAGTGATGGCATCAAGCGGACAGCCCGCGAAACTCGGCCGCCCGTTAGACTGGCTGGTGATCGCCGACCATTCTGATGCCATGGGGTTTTTTATTGATCTGGCGGCCGGTGATCCGGATATTCTGAAGTTCGACCAGGCGAAACCCTGGTACGAAGGCCTGCAAAAAGGTGGAGAGGCATCAGCTGAGGCCGCCCTTGATCTGATTACCACATTTGCACAGGGCAAGATTGACCCGGCAATGATGACTGAGTATTCGCCCGGCGGAAAAACCTATGCGTCGGTCTGGGGAAAAGTTGTCGATGCGGCCGAGCGCTATGATGACCCTGGTCGGTTCACAGCGTTCATTGGATTTGAGTGGACCTCTCTGGTTGCCGGTAACAATCTGCATCGCAACGTCGTGTTCCGCGATGGCGCCGCAAAGGCTGGTCAGGTTGTTCCGTACACGACGCAGGCCCCTGTCGGTTCTACCGACCCCCTCGATCTATATGCTTACCTGGAAAACTATGAGGCAAAAACGGGGGGCAGTGCGCTTGCAATTGCTCACAACGGTAACCTCTCGAACGGCACTATGTTTCCAGTCGACAAGCAGTACACAGGGCGCAAACTGGACGATAAATACGTGACGTCGCGCGCTCGATGGGAGCCCCTGTACGAAACGACCCAGATTAAGGGCGATGGCGAAGCTCACCCGTTGTTATCACCAGAAGATGCTTATGCTGATTACGAAACATGGGATGCAGGAAACCTTGACCTGTCCGCAGCCAAGACGGAGGACATGCTGCAATACGAGTATTCCCGAGAAGCGCTGAAGAATGGGCTCTTGCTGGAAGAGCGAATCGGCACAAACCCTTACAAATTTGGCCTTATTGGATCCACCGACAGCCACACTGGACTGGCGACCGCCGAGGAAGAAAACTTCTTCGGTAAAGCAACTAACGCTGAGCCGTCTCCAAAACGAATGCTGCACCCTTTTACTAAGACCGAGAACGGCGCTTTTGAGGGTTACCAACTCGTTGCCTCCGGCTACACCGGAGTCTGGGCACAGGAAAACACCCGTGCTGCAATTTGGGACGCAATGGATCGCAAGGAAGTCTACGGCACCACCGGCCCGCGCATGATGGTGCGTTTCTTCGGCGGTTGGGACTATACGGCCGAAGACCTGAATAGCCGGATGCCGGCAGTTCGCGGATATGAGAAGGGCGTACCCATGGGTGGCAGTCTTCGTGACGGCGATGGCGCGCCAACATTCATGGTCTATGCACTACGTGATGTTATTGGCGCGAACCTGGATCGTATTCAAATTGTCAAAGGCTGGCTGGATCGCAAAGGCAATACTCATGAAAAGGTCTACGACGTAGCCTGGTCCACCGGAAGACAGATCGACAGTGATGGCGTGTTGCCGGCCGTTGGTAATACGGTCGACATCGCCGCCGCCAACTGGAGCAATACAATTGGCGCCTCTGAACTTGGCACAGTATGGACCGATCCGGATTTTGATCCCAAGCAAAGCGCTTTCTATTATGCGCGCGTGCTCGAAATCCCTACGCCGCGTTGGATTGTTTATGACGCATTCCGGTTCGGCGTGGAGATTCCAGAGGGCGCAGAAACTACGCATCAGGAACGTGCCTATACATCACCGATTTGGTACACCCCTTAGATTTATCGACTAACTCTGATAATACTGAGGCGTTTAAAAAAACAACAAGACAAGTAAGGGAGGGTCGGATGGATATTACAGGCCTGTTAGCTGGACTGGTGAGCGGCGGCGGTATGCTTGCCAATATCGGCGGCTCAACTGTAGGTGGTGCGTTACTGCTGTTTATTGTTAGCTTGTTCAAGAAGTAACAAAGCCCAGTATGGGGATACTCAATGGACGATAATGATAGTGATGTCACTTCATCTGATGTAAGTATCCAGCGACTTGGCCGGAACGGTTATTTGCATCGCGTAATTCCAATATTCGATCAGTCTGGCAAAATTGTGCAGCGGATCGTCAAACCGCTCATGGTGGAGTTTCGCCTTCGTGACGCACTGCAGACCATTGTCGGCGCATCCATTTTAGCTATACCAGCTGCCTACACAGAAGAAGCGTGGAATCTAGGGCGTGATCTCCCAGCTGCAAATATCACAGCGATCGCACTAATCTCGATTCTATTCATTGGCACGTTTGTATATTTCAATTTCTATAAGGGCTACATAGCTGAGTTTCGGGCGCAATTCGTTATTCGGGTCCTTACCACTTATCTGCTTTCGGCATTCGTTGTAGCGATTCTGCTGACTGTTATCGAGCAGGCCCCATGGGGAGTTGACAATGCCCTGGCATTAAAGCGCATCGTCGTTGTGGCATTCCCGGCTGCGATGAGTGCGACTGTGACCGACGCTTTGAAGTAAGACCGACGAACGACTGCCTGGGACCGGAAAACTAACATTCCGCTGCCAGGACGCTGTTAATCCATACTGCTCACATCTCAATATCTAAAGGGGATTCAAATGAGAACGTTGCATGCCGCTGTAGTTTTTTTCCTCGTAGCTTGTTTTGCGTTTCCGGTGGTCAATGCAACGCCCGCTGTTGGTGATGACGCGATGTCGCAGAAGGCGGTGCTTGTCACTGGCGCGAGCACCGGCATTGGGCGAAAGATCACCGAGAAGCTCGCAGCTGACGGCTACTTTGTTTATGCCGGCGCCAGAAAAGACGAGGACATCGAGGCACTGAACCTGATAGAAAATGTGCGCGCTGTGCGACTCGATGTCACGATCCAGGAAGATATCGATGCGGCGGTTAAAACTGTCGAAGCAGGCGGCCTCGGTCTGTATGGATTGGTCAACAATGCCGGCGTAAACGTCCTGGCCCCGTTAATTGAAATCGACGAGGCCGAATTAGACTTCTTGTTCGACGTCAATATTTATGGTCCGTATCGAATTACAAAAGCGTTCGCTCCGCTCATCATTGAGTCGCAAGGTCGGATAAGCAATATCAGTTCGATCTCTGGCACTCTTTCCGGGCCGTTGTACGGCATCTATTCCATGAGCAAGCATGCACTGGAGGCCTATACCGATTCACTCGCGATCGAAATGGGGCAGCTGGGCGTCACGGTAAGCGCCATCGAGCCAGGAAACTACAAGACGAACATCTTTCACAATCGCTGCGATCGAATGCTCGCGAGCGGCTACAGCGCTGAGGGCTCTCGATTTGAGGAGTTCGTAGCGCCCAGGATCGAAATGTGCAAGGACCGTCCCGAAGATCCTGACCCCGAGCCTGACCAGGTTGCCGATGCGGTGCTACACGCTCTATTTGATGAGAATCCCAAAGAACATTATCTCGTGGTTCCGGAACAGCGGCAGGCCGAATGGACGATTCGCAAAGCGATTGAAGAGCTGGTTAGCCTGAACGAGGGCCATCAGTTCAGCTATGACAGGGATGAGCTAATCAAAATGCTCGATGAGGAAATGGCGCCGCCAGATCATTCTCAGTAGAGGCGACTTTCTCGGGACGTCTCAAATTTCGACTGTATTTCCAATTCGTGTCAGGATAGCGGGCTGATATTTACGATTTTTGGAGATTGGCGAGCATGATCACCCTCAAGAAGCTAAGCCTCGTTGCAGTACTGGCAATGACCTCACTGCTGGCGGCCTGCCAGGGCCCGGATTCAACCGCGGAACAGGCCAATCCTGTCGTTTCGGCCGAAGCAGAGACAGAACGACTTACTGTATGGCTTGACGAACGTTTCGAGGAGGAGCTGCAGTTCAGTCCGATAAGCCTCACAGCGTTGGGCCGCAAAGACCAATACGATGCGATAGACGATGTCAGTGAACAGGCGGCACGTGATCAGGCTGCCTGGGGAATGAGGACGGTTGAACAGATGAAGGCGGAATTTGACCGCGATGCATTAACCACCGTCGGCCGAGAATCATTTGACCTATGGGTGTATCAGGCTGAAAAAGCAGTCAAAGACCTGGAATTCATCCGCCAGGGCTATTTGTTTGGCGAACTGGGCGGCTGGGAAGATTGGTTCCCCACATTCCTGATCAGCTATCACAAGGTCGATGATGAAGCCGACATGCGCGGCTACATTGCTCGTATCGGCGGCGTGTCTCGAGCCATGGATCAGGTCTTGGAAATGGCCAAAGCTAGCGCTGCTGATGGCGTGCGGCCGCCGCGTTTCGCCTACGAGACAGCCATGGCGCGGGCTATGAACGTAATCACCGGCCAGCCATTCGGTGATGGTCCCGAATCACCTTTGCTCGCCGACGCCAAAGCCAAGATTGACGCGCTGGCAGCCGACGGACGCATAGACGAAGACACCGCGGTCGGACTTTTGAGTGAAGTGAATTCGGCTCTAACAGAGCAGTTTCATCCTGCCTACAACAACTTCGTTGACTGGCTGGTGTCGGATATGTCCAACGCGGACGCAGAAGCCCGTGGCGTCTCAGCATTGCCGAACGGCGAAGCCTATTACAATCACCAGCTGGCCACTTATACAACGCTGCCGATGACCGCCGACGATGTGCACCAGCTGGGTTTATCTGAGGTGCAGAGAATCCTCGCTGAGATGGATGGCATTCGCGCCAGCGTAGATTTTGAAGGCAACCTCAAGGCGTTTTTCGAATTTATTCGTACGGATCCTCAGTTTTATTACCCCAATACAGACGAGGGACGCGAAGGCTATCTTGCGGACACCCGTGCGTTTCTGGCTGAAATTGAGGAGCAGTTGCCAAACTACTTCGGCACTTTGCCGAAAGCGAAATTGGAAGTGAAACGTGTTGAGACATTTCGCGAAGTTGACGGTGGGGCGCAGCATTATGCGGCCGGTACACCGGACGGCTCCCGACCTGGTGTTTACTACGTGCACATGTCGGACATGAGTGGCTATTCAATAACCGACATGGAGACCGTCGCGTACCACGAGGGCAGTCCCGGCCACCACATGCAGATTTCCATTGCTCAAGAACTCACCGGCGTGCCGATGTTTCGCACCCAGGCGGGCTTTTCGGTTTATTCAGAAGGTTGGGGCCTCTATTCGGAAAAACTGGCCAAGGAAATGGGCCAGTTCAAAGACCCGTATAAGGATTTCGGTCGGCTCACGGCCGAGATGTGGCGTGCCATTCGACTGGTCGTCGACACTGGCCTGCACGCAAAGGGCTGGACGCAGGAACAAGCAGTGCAGTACTTTTTTGAAAATTCAGCTATCCCAGAGGCGGCTGTACGCTCAGAAGTGCGCCGCTATTTAACGATTCCCGGGCAGGCAACCTCATACAAGGTTGGGATGCTACAGATCGAAGAGTATCGTCGACACGCTGCAACGGAACTCGGTGACCAGTTTGATATCCGCGGTTTTCACGACGTTGTTCTTGGTGGTGGTGCGTTGCCAATGCCGATGCTTGAAGCACGTGTTAATAACTGGATTGCCGAGCAGCAACGCTAACGCTGACAAACCAGAAGCACTGTTTTTGACGGATAGCAGGTGCTCATGCTGGCCTATCTCGTTTTCACACAGACAGGACTGATTCTCCTCGCACGACGAGCACGCACGGCGCATCAGTAGTTTTTAACGCCGTCGAGGAGCCGGTCGGTTCATGCCCCTTGGTGGGCCCATTCGTGCCGGGCGTGGCGCAGGCTGCACTGACGGGCGTGGCGCAGGCTGCACTGACGGGCGTGGCGCAGGCTGCACCGCCGGTTGAGTCGCTGGCCGTTGCACAGGTTGTGTTGCCGGGCGCTGCGCTGGCTGCGTAACCGGCCGTTGTGCCGGTTGCGTTACGGGTCTGCTGGGTACCGGCCTGGCGATTGGGTGTTCAGGCCGCGGCGGTCGATAGACAGGTGGTCGATAGCCTGGCGGCCCCCAATACGGTGGTCGATACCAGTAGTGTCGCCAGTACCAGGGATTGTAGTAGCCGTAGCCAGAGTAGATCGAGGCATGCACGCGTACGTTGCTACTACCGCTGCCTGACGACTCGCAGCCGCCCAGCGTCATCGCAAATACCAGCGCGAATGAGAATGCTAGTGCACGTGTAGAAGAGCTCATTGCGACGACTCCTCGGCGTAATCGTACTTGACGATGCCAGTTACTCCGCCGTTCGGGTCGACGAACACAGCTACGTTGCCATCGTGTATTTCTTCCTCAGGAGACACGATTGTAAAGCCGCCACCATCAACAACTTTCTCTAGGGTCGCAGCAATATCGTCAACACGCACATAGGGCACCCACGATGAACGGTTTGCTTCTTCGGTTACCGGAACGATTCCAGCTCGCGGCATGCCGTGAGCAGAGAGGACCTTGCGCGCGACATCGTCTGTGATATCCCGGTCTTCGATATTGAAAGGTGCCAGAGCTCCATAGAATGCCGCCATCGCTTCGATATCGCGCGCGAACAAATCAACCCAGATGATGTCACCTGTTTCAATTTCTTCGTCGGACGGATCGCCGCTGTCCGAACGCAGGACGCCGAAGACAGCACCACCTGGATCCCGAAAAACGGCATGCCGGCCGCGACCAGCAATGTTCGCTGGCTCAATTTCAACACTGCCTCCGTTCGCCTTGACGGTTGTCGAAGCACTATCCGGATCAGCACCGGACATCAGCGCAATCCACGCGGCGCCATCTTGCTCACCGCCAGCTGGTTCGTAACTGAACATACCGGCAATTGAACGAGCACCGTTCTTGATAAGCACGTATTCATCTGCGGTCTGAATCGGCGATTCGAACGTCCAGCCGAAAACACTGCCATAGAAAGCGCGTTGATTTGCGATTGCGGGTGTTGCGAGATCGAACCAGATGAATTTTCCAGGTAACCGTTCACCGGTCGGTGGACTGTTCAGCGGTGGCAATTGCCCCGTTGGACTTGCCGCGAAGACCAGCCAGGTTGCAAATAAACTGAATACTGCACCTATAACGGTGAATACTTTCATACGAATCACCACGCTCTTGTCTCAAGGTACGCCTGCTCGGTAACGAACTGCCCGTACGCCGACTTCTGCAGAAACGCATAGTAAGAGTCCGCGATTTTTTTTGCAGCCGGATCATCAGCGATCCACTCGGCCACGATCTCATCCGTAAAGCCTTTAAGTACGTCCAGCACTTCCTGCGGGAACTTACGCAATTCAACCTCCGGATCTTCTGCCAATTGCTGCACCGCATAGGCATTGCCATGTGTGTATTCCGCAACCATGTCGGTCGTGATCGACTGGCAGGTTGTTTCAACAATAGCTTGTAAGTCGGGAGGCAACGATTCCCATGCTTCTTTGTTGATCATCGTTTCCAGACCCGGACCCGGCTCGTGCCAACCAGGGTAATAATAGTACTTGGCGGCCTTGTGCAGACCGAACGATACATCGTTATAAGCACCAACCCATTCGGTCGCATCAATTGCGCCTGTTTGCAATGACGTAAATATTTCGGCGCCGGGTAGCGTCACCGGTGTTCCGCCCGCGCGACGCAATACCTCACCACCTAGCCCAGGGATTCGCATCTTTAGTCCCTGCAGGTCTTCGGGTGAATTAATTTGCTTGTTGAACCAGCCACCCATTTGGACACCCGTGTTGCCGCAAGGAATTGGTATCAGGTTGAACGGCTCATACAGCTCGCGCCACAGCTGCAAGCCACCACCGTAGTAAAGCCAGCCGTTCAGCTCGAGCATATTCATGCCAAACGGAATGGACGTAAAGAACTGTGCGGCATCGACTTTTCCCTTGTGGTAGTAAGACGCATCGTGGCCCATCTCGACGGTACCGCGGCTCACCGCATCAAAAACCTCGAACGCTGGTACAAGTTCGCCGCCGCCGTAAACTTTGATTTTCAGCCGGCCTGCTGATGCCGCTTCAACTCGAGCGGCAAGATTTTCGACCCCCATACCCATGCCCGGGTACTTGGGCGGCCACGACGTAACACAGGACCATTCGAAACGTTCTTGCGAGGGCGCAGTGTCTTGAGCGCGGTCCGGTGTTCCCTTGCTGCAGGCAGCAACGCCGGCCGCAGCGGCCAGGCCACCAACAAAGTGTCGTCTCTTCATTAAGGTATCCAGTTACTAACAGTCAGCGGGCTAGTCTATTGGCTGTCGACAACGATGCCAACGGCTAATCCCGGCTTGGTCGCGGGAGCCTTTTTCCCACCTTTTTAAAATAATGGCGCATTTTTATAATAATTTTTACCACTTTTGTATTTTATGTGTTTTGTGGTTTTTATAGTCATATTTTGGCCATTTTTAAGATGTTTTGTGGAGTTAAGTTATCGAAATAGGCCCCGATCTAACGACCGGGGCCCGGGCCTTCCCTGGACCAACCGCCTGCCACTCCATGGCGTAAAATCTCGCATTGCGGTCAGTCCCGGCAGAATGTCAGTATCCACAACCCGCTAAGTCACCCGTATCTGCTTGATCTGTAAACAAACTCGCCTTACCGCGCAAATCTAGGGAGAAACACCGGTAAATGATTGGTCTATTACAAAGAGTGCGGTCTGCCAGCGTGGACGTCGATGGTGCACGAATAGGCGCAATCGACCGCGGTCTGCTGGTGTTGGTCGCGGTTCATCGCGAGGATCAGCCAGCTAATATCGCCCGTTTAGCCGAGCGAATTCTGACCTACCGTGTATTTCCTGATGCTGCAGACCGCATGAACCTTAGCTTGCTCGACGAAAAACTGGGCTTGTTGCTGGTGCCTCAGTTCACCTTGGCAGCGGACACGAAGAAGGGCACGCGGGCCAGCTTTACGCGGGCAG
>JBPCXZ010000315.1:0-24382 GCA_051008055.1 Woeseiaceae bacterium | reverse complement strand
GCTTGAGATCGGTGATTTTCGTAACCCCGTATTGAGTATCAACCTGGCCTCGGAAGGATCGCTGGATAATGTGCGTTCGTTGCTCGCGCAAAGCCCCATTGGCATCGACACACTGAAGGGAAACCTGGACAGAGTCGCAATCGAAGGTGACGGTGAGTTTGATCTCGAACTCATGGTGCCGATTCGCGACTGGCAAAGCTTCGAATTCACGTCCAATGTCCGGACGGAGGAAGCGACCTTGCGCATGCAGGGATTTCCCGCGCCGCTCACAAACCTGAACGGTGCTTTCAGCATCGGTCGCGACGATATCAGCAGCGAAGAATTGACCGGTACGTTGCTCGGCGGCGACGTCGATATTGATTTGCGGCCGGCCCCGGAGTCTATGCCCGGCTACCGCATTGTCGCGACAGCCAATGGAACGGCTACCGCCGAAGCGTTAGTGAACGAGCTTAACGTTCCGTTAGAAGACGAACTGCAGGGTGCAACCGATTTCGAAGCCCGCTTATTGTTTGCGCGCGGCCAGGAAGAAGATCCGCAGCCCTTTCAAATTGACGTGAGTAGCGATCTCGACGGTATCGCAATTGGCCTCCCGGAACCTCTCGACAAGCCGGCCGGTCAGACAATTCCGCTGTTTGCATCGTTGCAGATGCCCTCGGCGAGCGATTCGATTGTCACGACCGGTGTCGCTGGTGAACTATTGTCATGGCGTCTGAATTTCGCCAAGCGAGAAAATCGCTGGGATCTTGACCGCGGCGTTGTTGTGTTTGGTGAAGAGGCCGCAGGAGAGGCTGAGTCTCGCGGGCTGCACCTGCGCGGGAGGGCGGAGATCGTTACGTTGCAGCGCTGGTTTGATCGGCGTCGTGACAACGAAGGTCGAACCGGTGTTGGCGATCGAATTCGATCGGCCGACATGATCGTGGACAATCTGTTTATGTTCGGCCAGCACATTCGTGATCACCGGATACAGTTCGATCGCAGCGCCCAGGAGTGGCTGGTGCAGGTCGAGGGCGAAGAAATAGTTGGCACCGCGTCAGTCCCTTACGACTTCACTAGCGGTCGGCCGTTGGTCATCGACATGGAAAGAATGGTATTGCCGGGCGACGACGGCAGTGGCTTTGAAGATCCAGCACGCCACATCGATCCGCGCAGTTTGCCGCCGATCACAGTCGACGTTGCCGAATTCGCGATCGGTTCACGTTTTCTAGGCGAAGTACACGCGACGCTGGCCAAGACACCAGACGGCCTTGTCACAGACGACTTGATGACCAAGGACGCAACATTCGAGATCGGCGGAACAGGCAGGTGGGTGGTGGATGAATCGGACCCGGCCGGCAGCCATAGTTACGTTACCGCAACGATGACCAGCAACGACATTGAGAATACGATGCGCAGGCTCGACTACGAGCCCGGCATCGTTTCCGATGACTTCTCTATGAACTTTGATATCAATTGGTCCGGCGGACCGCGCGACGATTTTCGTGAGTCATTGAGCGGTGACGTAGCGGTACGAATCGGTATTGGCCAATTGAGTGACGTCGAACCAGGGGCCGGCCGCATGTTTGGTCTTATGAGTGTGGTCGCGCTACCACGGCGACTGTCGCTGGATTTTCGCGATGTATTTAACAAGGGTTTCGGCTTTGATCAGATTCGTGGGCGCTTCCGGCTGGAGCAGGGACAAACCTATACCTGCAATCTCGCGCTAGAGGGACCGGCGGCGCAGATCGGCGTTGTGGGTCGCGCCAGTCTGGTCGACCGTGACTACGACCAGACGGCCGTTGTCAGTGCGAGTTTCGGCAATGCCTTGCCAGTAGTTGGTGCGGTCCTTGGTGGGCCAACGGTTGCGGCTGTTGTGTTGATCTTTTCGCAGATATTTAAGAAACCACTGTCTGAAGTTGGCCAGATTTATTATGGAATCAGCGGATCCTGGGACGAGCCGATTATCGAAACGGCAACAGCAGAACAATTTGCAGAGCGTGGCGTGATGTTGGGCTGCATTGACGAGGCGGAATAAAGTGCGTGTAGCGGCAATTCAAATGAATAGCGGCGCAGATGTCGTAGCTAATCTTGAACTCGCTGAGCGTCTGTTGACCGACGCGGCAGCGGACGGCGCGGAGCTTGCGGTTTTACCAGAGAACTTCGCGATCATGGGCAAGAAAGGTCGCGACAAGGTTGCCCATGCAGAGGAACAAGGTAGCGGCCCAATTCAGGCGTTTCTCGCGCAGATGTCACGGCAACACAAAATGTGGGTGGTTGCCGGCAGCATTCCACTGGCCTCGCCGGAGGCACAACGCGTCTACGGCGCGTGCCCGGTTTACAACCCGAATGGCGAGGAAGTCGCGTGTTATCGAAAAATCCACCTGTTCGACGTGAAGTTGCCGGACCTGGATGAGTCGTACCTGGAATCGCATTCAATGTTTCCGGGCGATGATCTGGTTTGCGTGGATTCGCCGATTGGTCGTATCGGCCTGGCAATTTGTTACGACGTACGCTTTCCCGAGTTGTTTCGCCGCCTGGTTGACGATGGTGCAACGGTGTTTACGGTACCGGCAGCGTTCACCCAGGTGACCGGCGAGGCGCACTGGCACACATTGTTGCGGACCCGTGCGATCGAAAATCTGGCGTATGTCATCGCCCCCGGGCAATATGGTGATCACCCGGACGAAAGAACCACTTTTGGGCACTCGATGATCGTCGATCCGTGGGGTAGGATTCTTGCAGAAAAGCCTTCTGGAAACGGATTTGCTGCGGCAGATATAGATGCGACTTTGCCGGATAAACTGCGTGCGGAGTTTCCGGCGCTGGCAAACCGACGCTTGTCGAAAAACTAATAACTGGAAGACAACTTGAGCGATACACCAGAAAACACGATTGATAAGGTTATTTCCCAGGCGCTGGAGCCTGCTGGACTGGAAGAGCAGCACCTGCACACAACCCTTGGTTCCATGATGCATGGCAGCGTCGACTATGCCGATCTGTTTTTCCAGGTGAGTCGGCAGGAAAGCTGGAGCGTCGAAGACGGCATTATTCGCGAGGGTAGTTTCAATCATTCGCAGGGTGTTGGCGTGCGCGCGGTCAGCGGTGAGAAGACGGGTTTCGCGTACTCCGATGAACTCCTGTTGCCTGCTCTACAGCAGGCGGCTTCTGCGGCGAAAGCCATTGCCCGCTCGGGCGACTCAAAATCATTGCAAGCCTGGGAACGCAATCAGCTGACGCCGCTTTATCCAAGCGTCGATCCGACCAATAGCATCAGCGATCAACAGAAAACCGAACTGCTGACCCGTGTTGATGAAGCCACGCGTACGCTCGATAAACGAATCGAACAAGTCATGATCAGCATGACGAGCAGTCATGAGTTGATGCTGATTGCGGCATCCGACGGCACATTTGCTGCTGATGTGAGACCCCTGGTGCGCTTAAATGTCAGTGTAATTCTGGAAGACAATGGCCGACGAGAGCAGGGCTACGCCGGCGGCGGCGCCCGGGCAGATCTCAATTATTTTCAGTCCGGCGACCTGGCAATGGAGTATGCGCGCGCTGCGGTTCGCCAGGCCTCTGTACAAATGGAGGCCGTTGCGGCGCCTGCCGGATCCATGCCGGTAGTACTCGGACCCGGTTGGCCTGGCATCCTGTTGCACGAAGCAGTCGGTCATGGTCTGGAAGGAGACTTCAATCGGAAAGGTACGTCGGCATTTTCGGGGCGGGTTGGAGAACGGGTTGCTTCCGAAGAATGCACCATTGTTGATGACGGCACGTTGCCCGACCGCCGTGGCTCGCTGGCAATTGACGATGAGGGCACCGCAGGCAAATACAACGTGTTGATTGAGAAAGGAATTCTGCGTGGGTACATGCAGGATAAGCTCAATGCCCGATTGATGGGGGTAGCGCCGACTGGCAATGGACGGCGCGAGTCATTCGCGCACATGCCGATGCCAAGAATGACCAATACATACATGCTGGCCGGGTCGCACGTTCCAGAAGAAATTATCGCGTCTGTCGATAAGGGTTTGTATGCGCCGAATTTTGGTGGCGGTCAGGTCGATATTACGTCCGGAAAGTTTGTCTTTTCAGCCAGTGAGGCGTATCTGATCGAGAACGGCAAAGTGACGGTTCCGGTTAAGGGTGCGATGCTGATTGGCGACGGGCCGGAAGCCTTATCGAAAATCTCAATGATCGGTAATGATTTGGCTTTGGACGACGGGGTAGGAACCTGTGGCAAAGAAGGGCAGTCAGTGCCCGTCGGCGTCGGTCAGCCAACGCTGAAGATTGATGAAATCACCGTCGGTGGCACCGCCTGACGCGAGTTAACATATAACGAATCTGCAAAAGTTCACGTTGCACTCTGTGAGTTCGTTCACTCAATTCCAAATTCAATTTATGTAATGTTTCAGCGTCTAACGGAGGGACGCTGAAATGGCATTCGAAAATACAATGACTGAGATGGAAATGGACCCGCAGTCTCAGCAAATGATCCAGAATTTGCGCCGCGAAGGGCAAGGGTTCGAGCCAGATCTGGACGTTGAAGGCATGTCAGACTCGATTCTTTCCCGCATCATTGGGTTGTTCAGCCGCGACCGCTAAGCGGCCGAATCGGTCTTATTGCGCTGGACTCACCGGCCCTGGCGATGGACAATAAATCGCTATGTGGGTATCCAAGCCAATTTACGAGTTTCTACCGTATTTCTACCTGCTGGCGGGGGCGCTGTCTCTCGCCGCGTCAATGTATGTAAATCACTGGTATTGGCCGACGATTTGCTTCGCGACCGGCCTCGTGTGCCTTGTTGCAGGATTGGTGGTGCTTCTGAAACGACGTGATTATCGAACCACGGAGCGGCGGACCGGCCAGTAAGGCGTTATTCGGCCTCCAAATTGTCACGCTCGCGCAAGTCCGTGTAAATAATGTCGTGCGCGCCCAGCGCAATGACGTCGCCGCTCTTCAACTTTTGTTTCTTGACCTGCCGTTCGGCGATGAAAACGCCATTTGTACTATTAAGGTCTTCAATTGCGCAGCCATCCGTGCCACTGATTAGCTGGGCGTGGTGACGGCTGACGAACTTGCTTCTAATACAGATCTCATTGTCTGGCGAACGGCCGATGATGACTCGCCCGGGTCCGAATGTTTGCACGGATACCGACTCACCTTCGGCCAGAATTTCAAGTTGCATTACAGGATCCGAACTGGCGTGACGCACGGCAATATTATCGAGTCGTGTGAATTCGCCTGTGTCGCTCTCGTACTCCTTCCATTCTAGTTCATCTACCGCCGTCATGATGTCGTCCGCTGAAACCGTGAGTTTCTCATCAGCAAATGCAACCAGGAGCGCTGTATCGCAAAGTGTGTTGACCAGACGTGGAATGCCACCGGTGTAAACAAAAATTGTTTCGAAGCAGTCTTCAGTAAACACGTCGTTCTCAACACGACCGGCGATCGACATGCGATGCTTTATGTATTCGCCGATATCATTCTGCGAAAGCGGGCCAAGGTGAAAACGTAGCCGCACGCGCTGCAGAAGCTGCTTGAGTTTGGGCGATGCCAACTTTTCTTTCAGTTCCGGTTGGCCAGCCAGAATGATGCGCAGCACTTTTTCTTTATGTGTTTCGATGCCAGACAGCAATCGAACTTCCTCGAGCACTTTGGTGCTGAGGTTTTGCGCTTCGTCGACGATCAGCACAACCTTCTTGCCGTTCGAATACTGTTCGATCAGAAAGGAGTTCAGGATATCGAGCAGTTCAACCTTGCGCTTGTCAAACGGTTGGAAACCGAATTCGGCTAATACTGCCTGTAGAAACTGAGTCGCCGACAACTGCGTCTGGGAAACCACGGCATAAACCACATCCTCGTCGAGTTCTTCGAGAAATGACTGCAACAAGGTAGTCTTCCCAGAACCAATCTCGCCGGTAATAACGACAAAGCCATCGGCGAGCCAGATCGTCGATTCCATATATGCCTTGGCACGCGCATGCTGCATGCTCCAGTAAAGGAAATCGGGATCCGGTGTCAGCCGGAAAGGCTGCTCCGTGAGTTTGAAGTGTTCTAGGTAGGACATAGGTTCTTCATTTTTTTGCAAGTTTACCCGGTTTTGGCCAATTTGGTCCGAACGGTTGTTGCATTTCAGGTTGTCGACTCGATCACGGAATCCTCGATCTCAATTAACAATCTGTCGCGCTCCGCCTCAGCTTCGCTGACAACCGTAATGTGGCCTAATTTTCGGCCCGGCCTGGCCGCTTTGCCATAGTCGTGAAGAGTTCCTGCATTGAGGCTGCGCGCGGCATCGGGGATGCTGCCAATTAGATTCACCATGCCGGCGTGGCCGTGTAGTTGTGGCGTCAGCAACTCCTGATCACAGATGGCGAGCAGATGCGCCGAGAACTGATTCGGTGTAGCACCCTCAATGCTCCAGTGACCTGAATTATGCACCCGTGGCGCAAATTCATTGGCCAGGAGCCGATCGCCCGCTACAAACAGCTCCAGGGCCAGGACACCGACATAGTCGAGCTCGTCTAGCAGTCTTCGCATATAGGTTTCGGCAAGATCAGCCAGCTGCGTACTGCGCTCGGGTGCGCGAGAAGTGTGCAAAATGCCATCTACATGTCGATTACGGGTCAATGGGAAAATGATCACTGACCCCGACACATTGCGTGCTCCGATTGCGGATACCTCGTAATCGAAGTCGACCCAAGCTTCAGCGATAAGCTCGGTCCCGCCTAATAACTCCCAGGCTGCATCCAGATCTGCCGTTGTCCTGACGACGGTCTGGCCCTTGCCGTCATAGCCAAAGCGACGTGTTTTTATGACCATCGGCAGGCCAACAGTGCTCGCCGCCGCGTCCATGTCTGCGCGGTTATCGATGCGATGAAAAGCCGGTAGTGGAATGTCGAGGCTCTGAAACAGTTTCTTTTCAGCCAGCCGGTCCTGGGCGTGCAGCAGTGCTTCTGGTGGTGGGTAAATAGCGACGCGATCACGAATCTGCTGCAGGGCGTCGACAGACACGTTTTCAAACTCGTAGCTCACGACGTCACAACGCTCGGCCAATGCCGACAGAGCTTCGGCGTCATCAAATTCTGCGCGAATCACTTCGCCACAAGCAGCGGCCGGTGGTTCTTCCGAGGGATCTACAAACATGCACTCGAATCCCAGCTCACGTGCTGCAAACCCGAGCATTTGGCCTAGCTGGCCAGCGCCAATAATGCCAATCCGCATAGGTCCAGGGTCTACTGCGTTGGGTCACTATCGCCGAGGACCTTGTCGGTCTGCTCGCGACGAAATTGTTCAAGGGATGCGGCGATGTCGGCGTTGTTATTCGCCAGGATTGCCGCGGCTAACAGTGCTGCATTGACTGCACCCGCTTTGCCGATCGCCATCGTTCCCACCGGAATTCCGGCAGGCATTTGCGCAATGGACAGCAAGGAGTCCATGCCATTGAGGGCCTTTGATTGTACGGGCACCCCGAGCACAGGCAGGCGCGTCTTCGAGGCCGTCATGCCCGGCAGGTGAGCGGCGCCGCCAGCTCCTGCAATAATGACTTGCAGGCCTCGCTCTGCGGCGCCTGCTGCATACGCAAACAATTTGTCCGGCGTGCGGTGTGCTGAGACCACTTCCACTTCGTGGGCGATGCCCAACTTGTCGAGAGTGGTACTCGCGTGCTGCATCGTGTCCCAATCGGAACGCGATCCCATAATGATGCCGACGTCGATAGTCATTGCGCGATTTTAACCAGAATGGCATGCACGCGCCGAAAAACTTGTCGATTCAGCGTCTTTTCCGCACGTTCATTGTGCGTTACTGCCAGCTCGGCCAGCAGCTGTCTTAGCTCAGCATCTGTTTCGCCGGCTACTAGCTCGAATTCTTCAATCGCGGCCGGGTCACCACTGAGCAAGCGGTCGCGCCATTTCTCTGCCTTCGCAAACATCTGCTTTTCGGCGCGATCCCGGGCGCCGAGCTCGTCAAGTCTATTGCGCACAAGATCAGCGTCGGCTTGCCGCATGAGTTTGCCGATCAGCTGTTTTTGCCGACGCAGTGCGCCGTGCGATTTCATGCGAGCCGCGGCCCGGACCGCTTGCACCAGATCCGCATTGAGGCCGATCGAATCCAGCTCGGCGCTCTTCAATGGAATGAGATACTCGCCGAGTTGCTGCAAGGCGTGTTGTTCTCGTTTGCGTGCGTTTTTGCTGGGCTTATCTAGTGTCACCGGCTAAGCTACTCGGAGGTTAAGGATTGATCGCGAGGGGCGAAATACATGGCCGACATTGCCACAACAGGGTCGCTGGGTCAGCAAGAATTGGAGTCGCTGGTGCGGATCGCGCTGGAGGAAGCGGCACGGCAGGGTGTGGATCAGGCGGAAGTTGCAGCGAGCCACGATATCGGATTGTCGACGACGGCAAGACTGGGCGATGTCGAAAACCTTGAATTCACTAACGACCGCGGTCTCGGCATCACCGTGTTCAAGGACAAGCGCAAAGGCAACGCAAGCACATCCGATGTATCGCCGGAGTCAATTCGTGAAGCGGTGCTCAAGGCTTGCGCCTTCGCGACATACACTGCCGAAGACGAACACTCCGGGCTGGCTGACGCGGAATTAATGTGTTCCAAAGTGCAAGACCTCGATCTTGATCACCCCTGGTCAATCGACTCTGCAGCGTCAATCGAGTTGGCCATCGAATGCGAACGATCCGCTTTGGAGTCCGACGAGCGTATTAATAACTCCGAAGGGGCGACCGTCGCGACTAATCGCAGCGCGAGGGCATACGGCAACTCACACGGATTCGTCGGCAGCTACGGGAAGTCCAGCCACAGTATGAGTTGCGTCGTGTTGGCCAGCGCGAATGGCGACATGCAACGCGACTTTCACTACAGCGCTGCGCGCGATGCTGACGAACTTGAGTCAGCGCAGCACATTGGCCAGATGGCGGCGCAAAAGACACTTAAGCGACTCGGCGCCCGAAAGATCAAAACAACCAAGGTACCTGTCCTGTTTACGCCGGAACTTGCTCGCGGCTTTGTTGGCCATGCAATCGGCGCCATTGCGGGCGGTGCGCAGTACCGTCGTGCGTCATTCCTGCTCGATGCCGCCGGTGAGCAGATTTTTCCTGAGTTCGTATCGATCCAGGAGAGGCCTCACCTGGCCAAAGCTATGTCCAGTGCAGCTTATGATGGCGAAGGTGTGGCCACCTACGATCGCGATATCGTGGCAGATGGTGTGCTGGCCGGATACGTACTCAGCAGCTACTCGGCACGGCGCCTCGGCCTGCAAACTACCGCCAACGCGGGAGGTGCACAAAATCTGCTAGTGCCAGGTAACAGCGGCGGCATGGACGAGCTAATCAAGGAAATGGGTACGGGCCTCATAGTCGAGGAGCTAATAGGACAGGGCGTGAATCCGGTGACCGGAGACTATTCCCGCGGCGCAGTTGGCCAGTGGGTGGAGAATGGTGAGATACAGTTTCCGGTGCACGAAGTAACAATCGCCGGCAATTTGCGCGATCTTTATGGTCGAATCGCTGCGATCGGCAACGATCAGGATCTGCGCGGCGGAATACGCTGTGGTTCGTTACTGGTAGAAGAAATGACAATCGCCGGTAGTTAGCGGTTGGCATAGCGAGGTTCGAAGATGGTCTGGGAGGTCAAGCTGAATGAAGATAAGCAGGTTGTCGTAACCAGCTTCAGCGGCCTGGTCACAGGTCCGGAGTTGATTGAAGCAGCACAAGCTCGTATCGAATTCGGTAAGCAGGTTAATGTTGATCTATTCATCATTGATGCTTTAGACATGGTCGCGCCAAAATCCACAATCATGGATGTCTTGGATATTCCCAAGGAAGTGTACGAAGAAAATGAGATGCCGCGAACGAGCCTGATTGCTGTGGTACGGCCGAGCAACCCGGGTTCATCGTGGATTGCGGAATTCTTCGAAAACGCGAGTATCCTGCGGGGCTGGCGCGTCAAGACCTTCGATGATACTGACGCAGCGCTGTACTGGTTACAAAACTACGGCGAACGCAGCGAATATTCCTGATCAAGCAGACGAATCGTCGAGCAGGTCGGCCAATGTTTGTTCGCCGATAGCGGCAGAAAAAGAGCCGTCCAGCTGGTCGCCCAACTGCGTAATCGCTTTTTCCCATTTCGGGTCACGATAGGAGCCGGTCTCGCCATGTTCGCGCACGACCGCCAGGATTTCCTTGAGTTTCAGTCGCGACATTTCACGCGCTGGGACGAGCTCTTCGGACTCAGTTGTGGTCAGTATTTTCTCTGCTTCGAGTCCCGCGATGATGGGCGTTAGCGTGACCGATGGCATTTTCATGTGCCGTGCAAGGGATCGTACCGTCTCGCTTTTGTTGGAGTCCCGGAACGCGACACCGATCAAGTACATTACATTGAGAGCCAGTCGTTCACGCATGGAATTGGATAGGCGAGGCTCGCGGCGACCGATTCGCAGGTAGGCAGGATTCTGATGATAAAACGCGAGCTGCGCACCAATCAGCAGGATCAACCAGTTCACGTACAACCAAATTAGTGTCGTTATGAAAATCGCGAAACTGGAGTAGATCAGCTGGGTGCGTGTCGAATACACGACGAAGGTGGCAAAAATGACACCAATACTGGCCCACGCGAATCCTGCCGCGACGCCACCGACCAAGGCTGAGCGAAACTGTACACGTGTGTTCGGCATGTACATGTAAAGAAAAGTGAACACCGTTGTCACAATCAAATATGGCGTCAGCTTACCGGTCGCAACGAATATCGGACCTAGAAGTTCATACCCAAGTAGAAACTGCACAATCGTATTGCTCTTTAGCGAAGCAATCATGCCTATCGCAATAATTAGCAAAACCGGGCCAACCGAAAGCACAACCAGGTATTCAATCAGGCGCCGCGCAAAATTCATCCGTTTGGCCACGTGCCAGACGTAGTTGAAACTTTCCTCGATTTTTTGCACCAGAGACACTGCGGTGTAGATAAAAAACGCAAGACTGATGCCGCCAAGCGCTCCAACTTTCACATTTTCTACGAGGTCGATAAGGATTCGCGCTATTTCAGCGCCCTGTGCGCCCATCGCTTCGAACAGTCCAAATACCATCGGTTCCAGGTTTTCCTCACCGCCGAACCCCTTGAGCGCAGCGGCGCTTAAAGCAAGCAGAGGAACGATGGACAACAAGGTGGTGTAAACCAGACTCATCGACCGCATCATCAGGCCACCGGCGAACATGTCGCGGATCAAAGCGACGGAGTAGCGCAGTACGTTGGCGAGAATACGTCCAGGAATACCGTGGCGATACAGGACGTCCGTCCAGACTAACATCTCGAACTGTTGGCGCAGCTTGGCAATCATGGGTCGTTATTATAGGCCATCGGTCATTTATGAATCGAACAGGCGGTCGAATGCCTCCTGGTATTTCTCGCCGGTACGCTGAAGGACATCCGCAGGCAATGCCGGGCCCGGCGCAGTCTTGTCCCAGTCGAGAGTATCGAGGTAGTCGCGGACGAATTGCTTGTCAAAACTCGGTGGGCTGATCCTAACTTCGTACTGATCGACCGGCCAGAAACGTGACGAATCAGGTGTTAGAACTTCGTCGATCAGGTGCAACTGACCGGCATCGTCGAGGCCGAATTCGAATTTGGTATCTGCGATCACAATGCCGCGCTCCAGAGCATATGCAGCGGCCCGTTCATAAATCGCGATCGACGTATCACGTACTTTGTTCGCAAGTTCATCGCCAATTAGGCTGATGACGTCTGTGAAGCTGATGTTTTCGTCATGGTCTCCTGCTTCGGCTTTGCTGGCAGGCGTAAACATTGTGTGCGGCAATCGCTCGGCCAGCTGCATTCCGGCAGGCAATTCAATTCCCGACGTTTGACCACTTTCTTCGTAGTCGCGCCAGCCTGATCCGATTAAATAGCCACGCACGACGGCTTCGATCGGCAGGGGTTTGAGGCGCTTCACAACCAATGCGCGCTTTCTCAAGACAACCAGTTGCTCTTCGTCTGCGATGACATCGTCTACTGCGCGGTCGGTGAGTTGGTTATCAATCAGGTCCGCCATCATGTCGAACCAGCGCAGCGATATTTGTGTCAATACGCGGCCCTTACCCGGAACAGGTTCCGGTAGTACCACGTCGTATGCCGACAATCGATCGGTAGTGACGATGAGCAGGTGCTGGTCGTCAACACTGTAGATGTCACGAACCTTGCCGCGCGCAATCATCTCAAGTGACGGAATACTGGATTCGAACAGGGCGTCTTCAGAATTCATGACACGAATGATTACCGTTGCGATAGGATTACGCAACGATTTCTCTCGGGGTTCGCGATTGTACTGGGGCAAAATCATAGGCACCCTGGCCGGGGCCATCACGCTTAAGCCCTGGTTCGTACTTCTTGGCCTGATTCTCGGCCATCAATTTGACCGTGGCTTTGCCACGCGCTTTCGTGTCTTTGAGTCGCAGGGCAAAACTGCCGGACGACTTCCTGAGGAATTCGTGCGGCCCTTGTTTCAGGCGATGGGCCATCTCGCCAAGACTGACGGTCGTGTCAGCGAAGCGGAGATTCGTGCCGCCAGGGCGGTGATGCATCGCCTCGGACTGGGACCAGGTCGCGTGCGCAACGCAATGCACTGGTTTGACGAAGGCAAGCGTTCCGATTTTCCACTGCAGTCGACAATCCGACACACACGTAATATCGCGGCGAGAAATCCCGAGCTACGTTCGTTGTTCCTGCGCATGCTGCTAGAGGTGGCGCTGTCCAAAAATAACTTGAGTCAGCAGGAGAGAGCGGTGATTTGGACGGTTTGTACGGAATTCGATATCGGCCGTGTCGATTTGGCGCAGCTCGAGGCTATGATTCGCGCACAGAAAGGGTTTCGACGGTCACCAGAGGGCGATGCCGATGCGGGTCGCGTCAACGCGGCGTATGCGGCCCTGGGGCTGGATAACACTGTGAGTAATGCAGATATCAAGAAAGCCTATCGGCGACTGATGAACCAGAATCATCCCGACAAGATCGCTGGCAGCAATCCGGCCGAGGACGTCCTCGCGAATGCCGAGAAACGCACCAAGGAAATTCGCAGCGCCTACGAATTGCTCAAAGCACGACGTTCAATTCGCTAGCGCCTGCTCGCTCAGGTACATTTGGCAAAAGACCCAAGGAACAGACAGTGACGCCACTCATAGCACCCTCAATTTTGTCAGCTGATTTTGCGCGTTTGGGCGATGACGTGACCGCCGTGCTTGATGCTGGCGCCGATATCGTTCATTTCGATGTCATGGACAATCATTTTGTGCCGAATCTGACGATAGGCCCTTTTATTTGCGAAGCGTTGCGTAATCACGGCATTGAGGCTCCCATCGATGTACACCTGATGGTCGAACCCGTCGATCGCATTATTCCGGACTTCGCTGCAGCTGGCGCGAGCTACATTACTTTCCACCCGGAAGCGAGTCGGCATGTTGACCGGTCGCTGGCACTGATCCGTGATGCGGGCTGCAAGTCCGGGCTGGTCTTCAATCCCGCGACGCCGCTGAACAGCCTGGCGCACGTCATCGATAAGGTCGACATGGTTCTGATCATGTCAGTCAATCCAGGATTCGGTGGACAGAAATTCATCCCTGCCGCTTTGGACAAGCTACGTGAGGCCCGGGCTATTATTGCTGCCAGTGGTCGGGATATTCGTCTGGAAATCGACGGCGGCGTCAAGGTAGACAACATCGGCGAGATTGCAGCGGCAGGCGCAGATACCTTCGTCGCGGGTTCGGCAATTTTTGGCAGCGACGACTACGCGGCGACGATCGCCGCGATGAAGTCGGAGATTGAGAAAAACACGTAGGAGGGCCGTTAGGCCCTACGAGCTAGTGTTTGCGGTTCGGGCGTGCGCCGTAGACGACGATAGTCTTGCCGCTAGCTGTCACAAGGCCTTGCTCTTCGAGTACCTTGAGCACGCGCCCCGCCATTTCCCGTGAACAGCCAACCAGCCGGCTCAGTTCCTGACGACTCACCTTGATCTGCATGCCATCCGGATGCGTCATCGCGTCTGGTTCGTTGCAAAGATCCATAATGGCGTGCGCTACTCGTCCGGTCACATCAACGAATGCCAGATCACCCAGTTTTCGATTGGTGCGATCGAGGCGGGTTGCCAGCTGCGTCGCGAGTTCGAACACGAGTCCCGGGCTTTCGCTAGCGATCTGGCGAAAGCGCGGATAGGTCATTTCGGCAATTTCGCATTCAGTGCGAGTCCTTACCCAGGCACTGCGAGTCGGCTGCTCATAGAACAGACCCATTTCACCGAAGAACTGCCCCTTGTTCAGGTAGGCAAGCACCATTTCGTTGCCGTCTTCATCTTCGATCATGACTTCGACCGAACCGTCGACGATGTAGTACAAAACGTCCGGCAGATCGCCGGCGTGAATCATGACCGTCTTGGACGGCACGGTACGCACACGGCAATAGCTTAAAAATCGGTTAATTGCCGGTACATCGCTCAGGGTCTTGGCTGTTGTTTGCATTCGGTGTTTTCCTCTACGCGGCTGCGCAACCTCTTTTAATACATAAGACGGTCAAGGGCAAGCTAAGTCCGTGATTTTTCTGATTTAAAGCCGATATGCTGTCTTGGTCATCACTTTTGACGTCAGGCGCATCAGATCTTTCACCGGTCGCGGCAGATCTGCGGCGCCGGCTTTGTCGGCATTCTCGCCATGTTCCTGTTCTTCGTCGCGCATCTGACTGACGATTGCGCGGCTGCGATCATCGTCGTCCGGTAACCGTTGCAGATGGCTGTTCAGGTGTTCGCACACCTGGCGCTCAGTCTCGGCGATGAATCCCAGGCTCCACTTGTCGCCAAGCAGTCCGCTCGCAGCACCGATAGCGAAGGAGCCGGCATACCAAATTGGATTGAGTTTGCTTGGTTTGGAATCGAGTTCGGTTAAACGTTGTTCGCACCAGGCGAGATGATCAAACTCTTCTTCGGCGGCTTGCCGCATCTGTTCGCCAATGCTGTCGTCGCGTGCAACAGCGGCATGCCCCTGGTACAAACCCTGAGCTGCCATTTCACCGGCGTGGTTGACTCGCATCAGCCCCGCCGCGTGTGTCTTCGCCCGCCGGTCGAGCTCGCAATCGTCGATGCCCGCGGCAGGATTGTCACGCGATGCGCGCGTAGCCGGCACAGCGATCGTTTGCAGCGCGTCGCTAACGCCGGACAGGAAACGGTCTAGAGCGGACAAATTGCGTTCTTTCATCTCGACATTATAACGCTACTGCGCGTAGCGCCCAATCTTTCAGTAATACGAGTATTTGTAAGTAGATGTAACAAAGTTGACCAGGCAGTTGTTGCCCTGACAGCGCCGGACTAGTATTTCGGTAGCCGGTTGCGATGAGTGACTGCCAGCCAAATCTGGCCAAGCGGCAAAAATTCGCCTCAGGAGAATGCTGACCGTATACTCCGCGGCCGCACTAGGAGATCTAAAATGAAGTTGAGTAACTTAATCCTCGTTGCTGCGATGCTGGTTGCTGCACCGACCTTGGCTCACGAGGTTGAAGAAGAGGATACCGGTCCTGTAAGTCCATGGTCGGGTAAAGTTCGCCTTGGTTATCTGGGCACGTCCGGTAATACGGAAACGACCAATATGAGTGGCGGCTTCGAAGTCGAGTATGCGCTCGAAAAATGGAAGCACCGTCTGGAAGGCGCCGGCATCAAAGCCAGCGAGAACAACGCTTCCACCGCAGAGGCCTACTCGGCGGGCTGGAAGAGTGAATGGACCATGAGCGACGTCAACTTCCTGTTCGGTCGTCTGGATTGGCGCAAAGATCGATTTAGTGGCTACGAGAAGCAGTTCTCGCAGACAGTTGGTTATGGCCATCGGCTCATCGACACCGAAAAGCACAGCCTGAACGGTGAGCTGGGCGTAGGTGCGCGGCAATCCGATCTGGCTGGTGGCGGATCTACGAGTGAGACCATTCTGACAGGCGGCTTGTATTATAAGTGGGCGATCAGCGAAACATCTGATTTCACTCAAGACCTGCTGGTCGAGGCGGGTGACGAAAACACTTACCTGCAGTCCAAAACCGCTATCTCCGCGACCCTGGTTGGAAACCTCGCTCTGGTCGCTTCTTACACCATCAAAAGCAACTCAGATGTCCCGCTTGGGACGGAGAAGACGGACACATTTACGGCTTTGTCGCTCGAGTACGCGTTCTGAGGCGAGGCGAGGCTCTGTAACTTATTGAAATAAAAGAATTAATTGCGCCCAATTTTGGGCGCATTTTTTTACGCGAAATAGCCCCGATTGTTTGCATCTGGGCGGTCCCTACAGTAGAATTTCGCGCCTTTCGGCCCTCCGGCAGGCAGTGGCCAATATATAAGATAAATTCCCTACGGAAGAGATAATGAATACGTTTTCTGCAAAGCCGGCAGAGGTTCGGCGCGACTGGTTCGTAGTAGATGCTTCAGGCAAGACCCTGGGACGTCTGTCGACCGAAATCGCTAGACGTTTGCGTGGCAAGCACAAGCCTGAATACACACCGCATGTCGACACCGGTGATTACATCGTTGTTGTTAATGCTGAGAAGATTCGGGTCACGGGCAATAAGCTCAAAGACAAGATGTACCACCACCACACAGGTTATATCGGCAGTCTGAAGTCGATCTCGCTTGAGAAGCAGCTTGTGAAGGCACCTGAGCGCGTTATCGAAGGTGCGGTAAAAGGCATGTTGCCGAAAGGACCATTGGGTCGCCAGATGTTCAAGAAACTGAAGGTGTTTAAGGGTCCGGAACACGATCACGCTGCACAACAGCCGGTCGCATTGGAAATTGATGTCTAAGACTTTAATAGTCTGAGACCAGAGGCAAAGTAATGAGTGATACACAATTTTATGGAACCGGCCGCCGCAAGTCGTCGACCGCACGCGTCTTCATGAAGCCAGGCAGTGGCGCAATCACTGTTAACAAGCGTCCGCTGGACGTTTTCTTCGGCCGCAAGACAGCCAGCATGATCGTGCGTCAGCCGTTGGAGCTGATGAACCTGACCGGACAGTTTGATATCAACGTCACGGTAAAAGGTGGTGGCACAACTGGCCAGGCCGGCGCAATTCGCCACGGTCTGACACGTGCACTGATGGAGTACGACGAGTCGCTCCGTCCGGAACTGCGTAAAGCTGGTTACGTGACTCGCGATGCTCGCGAAGTTGAACGTAAGAAAGTTGGTTTGCGAAAAGCACGTCGTTCGACGCAGTACTCGAAGCGCTAATTTTGCGAAAGCCTCCGCCCGGATTTGGGGGATCGTCTAGCGGTAGGACTGCGGACTCTGACTCCGCCAACCCAGGTTCGAATCCTGGTCCCCCAGCCAATATCAAAAAGGCCCTCAATCGAGGGCCTTTTTTTTATGCGATTGCCTTGTTAGCGCGTTTGAATAGCGCCATGTTCTTATCGATGTCGTAGGGCTGTTCTTCCAGACTAAGCGGGTCCCATTCGCTGCGTTCTTCGGCAAAGAAGTTGCCACCGTAGACGTGAATAGCAGCAGTGAATCCCAGCGTCGGGTTGGTCACCGAGTGGATGATGTCATCGCCTAACGGTCGGACTTCCTTCGGGCCGATCGATTTAGCACCAGCCGCCTCAATCAGGCCGTTCGGTTCGTCTTTGCAACGCCGCCAGAAAATATTGTCCTCGCGTCCGCCGTAGACACCTATGGCAGCCCACATATTGTGATTGTGCGGCATGATCGTCATGCCGGGTGCCCAGATTACGTTGATCAGAGTGAGCTCGTCAGACACATGTAATTTTTGCACTCCGCCACGTTCAGGAGCGCCTAGTGCATTGAGCACGGAGGTCGGTTCGGACACCGCGCGTTCGAGCACTTCGCGAACAGCTTTCGTTGGTGCGTGGTCGTTGACCGCGTCTGCGCAGTCGGCAATAAGTCGATCCAAATCAAATGGCATTTCTAGTGCGAACCCTGGTGGCGATGCAGCTTCGCATCATGAGTGCGAAAATGATCGCTAAACCAGCGGTCGAGGTCAATCGACAATCGACGGTCGTCGAAGTCACCGTCGTCTTCTACTTCATCCATGATGTCTCGCAAGTCATCCAGCAGGGTTTCGTGATCTTCCTTGTGTTCACGATATGCTTGGTAACGACTCTCGCGCATGTATTTTTCTTCCAGCGCGAAGTGCGCGGCGATCTGCGCATAGATCTCACCCAGACCCTCAAGCACTTGTTTTCGAGTAACACCTTCCTGCACGGATCGATGCAGTTGATTGATCAGTTCGATCAATTCCTGGTGTTCGTGATCGACTTCGGCAACGCCGACGCTGAACTCTTCTTTCCAGTTAATCAGGTTCATCGAATTCTGAAGCCCCCGTTTTCAGCTTTAAACGTGATGGTCAGGTAGCGACCCGCAAGCAAGGAAATGTCCTCCTCTTGAGTATAGTCCCAACCATCTTCTCTGGCGCTGTCACGCATTCTGAGACCAACCTTGTATTCGCCGGGTGGTAGAGCGAGTTTTTCGTAAACCGACGCGGGTCCGTCATTCCACAATCCTGATGCTGAAGCCTGTTTCGATAGAACGAGTTCCCCGTCAATATCCAGCTCTATCGTCAATGGCAGGCGTTCGCGCACGCAACTCTCTGTGCGGCGCATATTTGGGGCTAGCGCAGCGATTTCCTCTGGCGACAATCGCACACAGGGAACAACGCGGTTCGTGGCGTGACTAAATGCCAGCTTGACGATAGCAACATTGCCTGGTGCATATTGAAATGCTGGTGCGACTGAGAAATAGCCGATAAATGCGGCGAACAGCGCGAAGTAGACCAATTGCGATGCGTGCTGAAGCAGCTTAGTCATTGTTCTTCGCCTCGCGTTTCTTCATCGGCGGCAGGTCGGCCAGGCCAGCCACGAAGCTGTCGAGAGCCTGTTGTCGTTGCGAACTCTTGCCCGGCAACCAGCTGACTGCCAATCGTTCGCGCGGCACGCGTTGGCGCAGGAACGGGTCGCGTTCACGATCAATACGCTGTTGAGTCCAGTCGTTGCCGAGCCGCTGATGACATGCACCTTCAGCACAACCTGCCAATAGAACGCCGTCGGCTAGATCTCGAGACAGTGCGAAGTCGATGAACGCGGGCGGCAGCATACCAACACAGGGCATCGTCAGAACTTGCACATTCGCCCCCTGTAGCGCTTCCGCACCGGATTTATTGCAGGCGTAGACGATGATCCGGGAGTCACCTGCAAGGTCCTCTGCAGCAGCCACAGATTGTTCTCGAAGGTCGGCAATTCGGTACTCGGGGAGTTCGATGCCGGGCACGACCTTGGCTGCTCTGCGAAACGGTGTTGCGGTCGGACAGGCGCCGACACAGATCCCGCAACTCACACAGTTGTCGGGATTGACGACCGCTTCAACGGAGTAGGCAAGGCCATCGCTCCGCGGCGCCATCGTTATTGCACTAAATGGGCAGTCGTCGAAACATCGGGCGCAGCCGTTGCAGTTATCCAGGCTCACGGCGGCGCTCATGGCAGGCTTCGCGGGCGGCAGCCACGGCAGCAGCATCAGGAATGCGCCAAGCACGACGGCAAGAATCCACAGCACGCCACCGGGCAGGACATCCAGCAGCGGGTAGCCGGCCAGGTAGAACCAATCGAGGCCGACCGACACCGGTACAGCGTCGAGGTCCGCAGGGCCCTGACTGGTTGCCGGATAGATTAATGACAATGTGAGCAACATCAGCATGCTGCCAATTGCCAGCGGCCTGGGCGGATTTACTTTTGCTTGTGAGTGTCGCTGGATGTGAACCCACATCAACAACAACATGAACAACGGCGCAAATATGTGCATGAACACCATAAGTGTAAAAAAGCGGCCGCTTAACGTGGTGCTGTTCAGGAAGTTATTGGCAATGGGCTCGCCAAAGAAAGGCAGCGTATCCAGCCATTCCGCCGTCGAGATCGCGATCATCTGAGCAAGCTGGTCCCATACCAACCAATAGCCCGTGATACCGCAGGCGTAAATGAACGCCAGAGTTGCAATGCCCGTTATCCAGGCGAAAAAGCGTTTGCCGCGCATTCGGTCGAGCGCGAATTCACGCAGCATGTGTAACAGGGCGATGATGACCAGCGCGTCCGATGCATAGCGGTGCAAACTCCGCATTACACCCGCTGCGTACCACTGGTCGTTGGTCATGTACTCGACCGAAGCATACGCATCAGTAACGCCGGTATCGAAAAACATGTAAAGATAAATGCCAGAGCCGGCAACGATCCAGAAGAAATACCAGCCCAGCGAGCCGAGATGACTCAGCGGGTTGCCACGTTGGCCGAACGACCAGTTAAACAGGGCGTCAGCGCGTTCAAACAGAAAACTCAGGAGTCGCTTCATACGGAGCGGCGCCACTCGCGCACGATGAAACTAAAAATAGCGCCAAGACACAGTATGCCAACGAAGATCGTCATCAGGATGGAGTAATCGAACAGGTAGCGGCCGCTGTTCGGATCATACACCGTGCAGAAGAAGCGAAACGTGTCGACCCAGTGTTCAATGATCCCGGCCGCACGCGGCGTATTGAAGACCAGCTCCTTCAACGGTTCAACCAGAGCAGGGGCGTCAAAGTCCTGGCCGTAAACTTGCCGATAAACAACGCCGTCGGCGTCAACGACCGTCGTTTGCGAGAGGTGGTCAAATCCCTTGGCGCTGGGAAAATACTGAAACCCAAGGTCGCTGGCAATAGCCTCGATGGAGCGGGCGTCGCCGCTGAGAAAATACCAGTCAGACTGATCGATGCCGCGGCTGGACGCATAGACCCGCATTTGCTCGGCCGTGTCGACGCGCCAGTCGAAGCCGATAGTCACCACGGTGAACGCATCTTCACCAAACGCATCGCGTGCGATCGCGACCTTTTCTTCCAGGTTTTTCGTGATCATCGGGCAGATGTGGTGACAGCTTGTATAGATCATGCTGACAACCATGGGTTTGCCGGTAAGCTCGCGAAAGTAGATCTGCTGGCCGTCAGTGCTGCGGAAAGCGTAATCACCCAGCAGCTCGCCAATCGCACCTTGGCTGGCTGCCAGCGCGGCTTCCCGGTCATACTCGGCGTCGGCGAAGCTGCTTTGTACCAGCAGCAAAGCTACGAATGCGAAACCGAAAACGGCTGATCTACGCATAGCTTGTGTCCGTTAGCTCAGCTGAGCGGCCAGATCTCTGACAAGTACTTCCAATTGACGAAGTAATACAGCACGAAGGCCGTAAAGAACACGCCGACTAGGACTACGGTGCCAGGTATGTGCAGCTTCTCGGCGCTGCCATAGTGACTGACAGCTACTGCCTGTGGTGGCACTTCCGGATACTCGGGTTTCTCGTCTTCCGCAAGTTTGCGTCCGAAAAATACTGACTTGACGACTACGACCACGAACATGACGCCACCAATCGCGGCCAGCGTGGCGAAGATACCATTGAGGCCCATCATCAGGTACGCGGCCGACGGGTAATCGAAGGGCAACGGCGCATCGGCAAAAGTCATGTCCCAATGACGCCGGGAGACACCGAGTGTACCGGCACCCATCATGAATACCGAAATGCCGGCAACGCCGATGCCGAACACATAGGGCTGCCACTGAGCCACCTTTCGCATGGCGAGTTCGCGGCGGAAGATTAGAGGTATCAGCAGGTAAGTGATGGCCATGAACGCTAACGTGGTGCCGGCAACGACGGTACCGTGGAAATGTCCCGGTACATACAGGGTGTTGTGCATGATCAGGTTGATCTGTTCGGTACCCATCACGACGCCAGAGATGCCGCCAATAAAGCCGAAGAACACCAGCGACATGAACATACCGGCGAAGGCCGGATTCGACCATGGCGCCTTGCGCAGCCACTCGAACAAGCCTTTGGTCAATCCGCGGGCACGCTGTGCAGCTTCGATAGAGCCAGGCACAGTCATGCCGTGCACCATGCTGCCGAGTACCGCCAGGTACATCGCGTAGCTGGTGTTGAATATCTTCCACTCGGCACTCAAGCCGGGTTCGACCAACAAATGGTGAGCACTGGCGAGCTGCAGGAACAGGATATACATCAGGAACGCCATACGGCTAACCTTCTCTGACAACGGCCTGGCGCCAAACGTCAACGCAGCAATCGCATACCAGACCGCCACATGCGCCGCCACATTAATCTGTTGCGACGAGTGACCCATAGCCCACCAGATTGTCTTGTAGACGAGTGGGTCTATATGACTGACCAGACCGACAGACCAGAGCAAAGTGGGAATCAAAATGATCGCGCCCGATGCAATTGTGAACACCGCGATGATGGCCGCTGTTAATGCGCCGAACGTCACAAGCGGAATTGATCCTTCGTATGTCTTTTCTCGTTTGGCTATGACCAGTGTGCCGAAGAAAACGCCACAACCTATGAGCGCGCCGACCGCGAATAGAATTATCCCGAGGTAGAAACCCGGTTCGGCCTGCATAGGCACATACGATGTGAACATGACGCTGGACTGACCTTGCAGAACGACGACATTGGTAATCAATGCGCCGGCCAGCATCAGGCCGAAGCCGGTCCAGGCCCATTTTGGCCCGGCAAGCCGCGAATTCAGCAATACCGCAGACGCGAAATACAAAATCGCCATTTCGAAGAAGATGATCCACACGAGCAATACGTCAAAGCCGTGCGCCGTTAGGGCCAGGTAAAACATGTCTGCGGGCAGGAAATGTACCGCCGGCCAGCGAGTCAGTGCGACCAGGAGGCCGAACAGTCCACCAATCGCGAGAAAAACAACCGCGACTACAGCGTTCGCTTTAATGAGTTTTTCTGCAGCGCGGTCCACGCGCAATCCGGTGGTCGGGCAGGTACGAAAATCTATCAGTGAGCTCATTTTTCTATCTCCCTACTCGACGACGTAGATCTTGCCGACCATCATGTGGTGGCCGATCCCGCAAAATTCATTACAGACAACGCCAAACTCGCCGGCCTGGTCCGGTTTCAATGTCATAACCAAGTCATAACCGGGGTGCACCTGAACATTTATGTTGACGGGTTGCAGCGAGAAGCCGTGTTGCCAGTCCATCGATGACAGGTGCAAGCGATAGCTCTGATCTTTCTCGAGTTCCAGAATCGGCCACCACTGCCATAGACGCGCAATCAGGTAGACGTCGCTGCCGGGCGGCGGATGCACAACGGGAAAGCCGCCTTCAGTTCTTACGGTGTACTCGTCGATCATTTCCTGCGCGTGTTCAGCGAAACGTTCGGCTTTTATCTGGTAGGCCTCACTCGACAGGTTCTGTTCGCCTGCCCCATGCCAGTAGATCATCATGAAGAACATGAACAGGCCCCAGGTGAACGCGATGATGATCCAGATCAGTTCGACTTTTGCGATCGGCTGGCGCCACCAGATTCGTTCACTCGGCGGTGTAATTGCCATAGCGAATCTCCCCTTAGTCTGCGATCGGAATCTGGGTGATCTCGATGATTCCCCAGATGATGTAGAAAATAGAAGGTACTGCGATACCGAGAACGAGCAGGATGAACGGATTGTCCAAAAATCGCTGCATCGCAGGAATCGGTTGCTGGTCTTCTTGTTCGTTGTTGTCCATCAGGCGTGCCCCACAAGCGTTGGTGGATAGGGGCACGCTAGCCAACATCGATTTAGCGGTAAATCAGGGGTTTCCCGTATACAGGCGAATCAGATAGAAACTGGGCAGCGCGAGGCTCAGCAAAATGCCGAAGAAAAGCAACGAGCGATACTCGAAACGTCGCCCAGCAGCGATTTCGATGCGATCCAGTATCCAGTCAGAGAACAGGTAGAGCAGCGCTGCCACTACGGTGAAATAGACTATTTCCACGTATCGGGCTCGCTATCAGGCGCGCATTTCCCGAACGACATCATCGTAAGCGACCAGCAATACATCAGCAGCCCGCTGCGCGAAAATGCCCACGGTAAGTACGCCCGGAATCTGGCTCAGACGCATTTCCATTTCCATGGGATTGCTGATCTCCAGATCGTGTACATCGAGAATATGATTGCCATTGTCTGTGACGAAGCCCTCGCGCCAAATCGGCTGGGCACGCAATTTGAGCAGTTTGCGCGACACAAATGATTGCGCCATAGGCACAACTTCGACCGGTAGCGGAAAGCTGCCAAGCATGCCGACCAGTTTGCTGTCGTCGACAATACAAACAAATCGTCTCGCAGCGCCAGCCAGAACTTTCTCACGCGTAAGTGCGCCACCGCCACCTTTGATCAGTTGCAAGCGCTTGTTCGACTCGTCTGCACCGTCTATGTACAGATCCACGTCGCCGGCTTCATTCAATGTTAAAACTTTGAACCCTTTCGCCTCGAGTAACTCGGTGGAGGCTTTTGAACTTGAGACGACGGTTTCGATCTTGTCGCGAATGTCGGGGAGCAGGTCAATCAGGCAATTGA
>JBPCXZ010000314.1:0-12207 GCA_051008055.1 Woeseiaceae bacterium | reverse complement strand
TCGAAAATATCTGAAGGGTGCCACGGGCGAGCCCGTCTCATATCCGAAAAACGTCATCAGCTGGCACAATATTGCGGCAGAAGACGATTACATTTGTCACGACAATACGCTGGCAGATGACTTCAAGAGTATGTTGGAACAACAGGCTGTCAGCATAGTGCAGGACTATCGCGTTTATAATCTTGCTGTTCGCTACGGCAAGTCTAATCCGCACAGTTCAGTTGGTTATCTGATTCACCCGCGGACCAGCAAGATCTTGGTGGACTGGATGCAAACGCCGGCGATCGAGACCGACCCGGTTTACACCATCTAAATACAGGCTTTTTTCAGTTTGCGAATGAGCTTGTCTTCTTTTTCCAATTCCTTGTAAAACATTTCGAAGAAAGATTTGCCGCGCTTTCGAGTGCCTGAGCTCAATTCAGTTTGTGACGCAACGTTCGCGTCGATATCGGCGCGTTTGTCCTTAAACAGCTTTATGGTTGCTGGCAGGAAGTCATTGTTGCTGCATCGCCCTCGATATTTGCGGTCGCGCGTATGACGCTGATCGTATTCGGGGTTCGGTTCAAGGTGCTCGGGCTCTACGAAACCGGTCAAATCAAAGTCATAAGGAATGGACCAGTAGGTTTTCTTGTCCGGGCTGTACAGCGCATAGTTGTGGCAGCAAGCGTTGCCACCTGCACCCTGAACCGGCGAGAAATCGAGGTTGCTGACCAGGTATTGAAACATCGAACCGATGTTGGTGTGCGCCTGGTCAAGACGTCGCTCGTTAACCGCTTGCAGCGATGACAGTTCCATCTCGATTCGTTTGCCCATGCGTTCCTTGCTCTCGATAAGGAATGCGAAGCTTTCCTGCTCATCGCCCTCGACGCTGTCAACGTAAGTGATGCGCAGCAATCGAACACGAAAACTGATGTCGGTCAGGTGATTGAGCGTACGATAGGCGAGATATTCCTTTACTACGGCCTGTCTGTAATTTTCCGATCGGTTATTGCAGTGCGTAACGAGTTTCAGTTTGTCCTGTTTTTCGAGGTAGGTTTCCTTTAAATCGCCTTTTTTGAAATTAAGGCGCAGCGGCGCGAATTCACAAATATCAGTCTGCTTTCGGTAGTTGCCACGGGCGCGAACCTGCACTGCAACTTTTAGCTCTTCGCCGTCGGGTAAGGTCATTTCAATCGTGCCGGGACGTTCGTTCTCGGCCTCGCGATCGTCCATGATCTGCTCGAATGGAGCCGTCAGCCGAACTTCAATCGTCGAATCGTCAGCAAACAACGGATCAGCGTCCTTTGCGTGAGCCGCGCCGACCGCAGTAATACACATTATGGCTGATAACGATAAGGCAAAAAAGTCTTTAGATATCATAATATTAGGCTTGTGTCGGGAGCATTTTGTTGCGCCGGCAGTCTATCATAGGCAATGTTGATAAATAACAAATCATCAAGCATGAGGCTCCAATTGAAGAGACGCGCACCCAGGATCAGACTCTTTTTGCTCGCGCTAGTTGCATTGGCGCAGCCGGTATTCGCAGCGGAGTGGCATTTCGACAATGTTGATCGAGTAGTCGCTTTTAGCGACGTGCACGGTGACTACGACGCGATGGTCGCGACATTGCAACGTGCCGAATTGCTCGACGAGGAACTGCATTGGTCAGGTGGTACGGCGCACTTCGTACTGGTTGGTGACATTATGGATCGCGGTCCTCGCTCGCGAGCGGCTATGGATTTGTTGATGCGCATGGAAGAGGAGTCCCAAGCGGCTGGTGGCAAAGTTCATGTCCTCGTTGGTAACCACGAAATCATGAACCTCATCAACGATGTTCGCTACGTGATAGCCGCCGAATATGCAGAGTTCGCCGCCGACGAAAAGGCGGAGGATCGTGATTTCTGGTTCGACGCATATCAAGAACACCGGCAAATGCCTGGCGGGGATGTCGAGGCCGCCAGAGCAGACTTTGACAAGGCATTCCCGCGCGGATTCTTTGCCCATCGTGCGGCGTTTGCGCCCGACGGCAAATACGGTTCTTGGTTGTTCGGCAAACCCATGATAGTGGTGGTCAATGGAACGGCATTTGTGCACGGCGGCTTGCCGCCAACGGTTGCGGAGACCGGCCTCGAAGGTATCAATGTCGACCTGCTCGGCGACGTCCGCCGCTATGCTGAACAAACGCAGGTCCTGATCGGCGCGCAATTGTTGTTGCCGACAGATCGTAACAGGGACCACGTCGAGATTGTCGAGCGCATAAACCCGGCGACCGTCACCGATCCTGCAGTGCAGGAGGCCATTGCTGATGTTCTGCGGCTGAATGATCCGTTGTTCTCATACCAGAGCCCGCACTGGTATCGCGGTCATACCTATTGCAACCCGCTTGCAGAGGGCGACAGAGTGCAGGCAGCGCTCGACAAGATCGGCGCGAAACGCGTTGTGGTCGGGCATACGCCGACGCCAAATCGTGAGGTTATCTCGCGGCTAGGGGGTCGCGTCATTGAGGTCGATACCGGCATGAACAGCGGCTATTACGGCGGCAGTGGTCACGCGCTGATAATCGAAAATGACGATATCGTCGTCGTCAGTCAGGACGGCTCGCCGCAGGATCAGCCGATCCCCTATGCACGCCGTGTCGGTTCGCGTCCGACGAAGGGAATGTCGGTTGAAGTAATCGAAGACCTGCTAAGCAATGGCGAGATTATTGCTGCCGCGGACGATCCTGAGCGGTTGCAGATAATGCATAACGGTCAGGCGGTTGATGTGCGCTTCGTTGAGGCTGAAAAATCTGGCGTTTATCCGGATGTGGCAGCATACCGGTTGGACCGATTTCTGCGACTGGACATGGTTCCGGTGACGGTTAAACGAGAGTACCGCGGCGACGAAGGCTCATTGCAATTTGTGCCGGTCGAAATGATGACGGAAGCGGTGCGGCAGCAGAAACAGGTCGGTGGCGGAGCGTGGTGCCCGCTGCCGGTGCAGTGGCCGAGCATGTCGATCTTTGACGCGTTAACTGCAAATGTGGCGCGCACTACCGATACGCTGCTCTACAACCTAGATACCTGGGAAGTCGTGTTGACCGGCTTCGATCAATCGTTTACGACTTCCACAAAAAGACCAACCTATCTACGCGACGGCCGTATCACGGTCGGACCTTCGTGGCAGTCCGCGCTCAAATTGCTCGACGACAAGGCCTTGCAAGAAAACTTCGCCGACGTGCTCGACAAGCGCCGCATCAAGGCGCTGGGTAAACGGCGCGACTACCTGTTGAGTCTGTAATCCCTAGTCGATAACGGCAATACACTCGATTTCAATTCGGGCATTCAGTCCGAGACCAATGTCGCCGACGGCGCTGCGCGCCGGCTTGTTCGGGAAGAACGTGATGTAAACCTCGTTCATTGCACCCCACTCGGCAATGTCGGCCAGAAAAACTGTGCACTTGACCACCCTATCCATCGAAGAGCCGAACATTTCGAGTGTCGCTGAAATGTTCTCCAGGGTCTGTCGCGTCTCGGGTTGAATCCCGCCTTCCGCCAGTTTTCCAGTCTCCGGTACAAAGCCGAGCGCGCCGGATAAATACAGCATGTTGTCAACACGGACGGCTGTTGAGTAAGGCCGATTTGTTGTGTCTGTACCGGGTGGATTCAGCCACTCAATCTCAGTGTTCTTTGATTCCGCCGCGGGAGCTGCCGGTGGACTTTTTTGACCGCCGCCAACGTTGACCGCGCAACCGTACAGGGAAATTGCTACTAACAGGGTGATAAGTCGTTTCATCGGAAAATTCCTTTGTCTATATTTCGCCAGCGGCTGCCGCTGCCTTGATTTGGTCTGCGGCACGAAAAGCGAGTGCCATGATGGTCATTGTCGGCTGGCCGCGACCAGAAGTTACAAGACTGCTGCCATCGCAGATAAACAGATTGGGTATGTCGTGACTGCGGTGCGATCGATCCACAACCGATGTGGCCGGGTCATCCCCCATTCGGCAGGTGCCCAGCAGATGTTCGCCGCCCGTGGTTAGTTTGACCGGTCGTCGCCAAACTTTCTCCGCACCGGCCGCGCCGACAATTTCCACGCTGCGATCACCGAGAAAATCGACCATTGCCAAATCGTCAGGATGGTCGCGATAGGTCTCACGGATAGCCGGGCGTCCCCAAATGTCCTTGCTCTCGGGGTCCAGCGTAATGTTGTTGCGATCCATGGCAAGCGATGTGCCGCTGGTTGCGAGCCACATCTGGCGGGTAAAGTTGTGCGCCATTTCGTCTTTCCATTGCGCGCCCCAGCTTGGAATGTCTGGCGGCATACTTTGCATCGCGTGCAAGATCGGCGTTGCTGAAAACAATGGTCGCGCATCGATTCCGCCGCCGCCATAAAAGCCGCGTTTGTCGTCATGTTCATAGAAGTCATGAATCATGCGCGTGACCTGCACGCCCTTGTAGTCATTTAATGGGTGCTCGAACACACCGCTGGCGATGCTATGCACGTTATGCATCAGGTTGCGGCCGACAAAGCCGCTGGAGTTGGCGAGGCCGTCCGGGTGTTTGCTGCTTTCTGACATAAGTAAAAGGCGCGGGGTCTCGCCGCCGTTGGCCGATAACACGACCGCCTTGGTTTTCTGAGCCTGTTCGACGCCGTTGCTGTCGAGGTAAACGACCTGGTTAGCGCGTCCGATGTCGTCAGTATCAATGCGAATGACGACGGACTCGGGCCTGATTTCACAATGACCGGTCGCTTCGGCCAGCGGAATCATTGCCGACAAGGTGGACGACTTGGCGCCTACCTCACAGCCGAACCACATGCAGTAGCCACAACTGATGCAGCCGGGTCGGCCGTTGTGGGCTTGGGAGTTTATCGCCAGCGGCTCTACCTGGGCATGCAGACCCAACGCCTTGGCACCTTTCTCTAACAAGACACCGGACGACTTGATCGGCATGGGTGGCATCGGAAATGGTTTGGATCGCGGCGCGTCGAACGGACCCGGCGCACCTGATACGCCGATTTCCCAATCTACCTTGGTGTAATAAGGCTCGAGCTCTTCATAAGTAATCGGCCAGTCGGCGAAATTCGTTCCCGAAATAGGCCCCAGCATGCTGCGTTCTTTAAAGTCACTTTGCCGAAAACGCCAAAAATTGGCGGTGTAGTGAACGCTGCTACCGCCAACTCCACGAGCGTAGCGCACTGGCATCACTGGCGGCACGGTTGCCACTTCGCTTTCGTCATGACGAAAAGTTTGCCCGTGAATTTCCTGTCCGCCGCCGTGTAGTTCACGCTCAAAGATGACCGCAACTTCGTCGTGGGTAAAATCTTCCGGGCGACGATAGGGTCCCTGCTCGAGAACGACAACATCGAAGCCCGCTGTCGATAATTCTTTGGCCAGGATACCGCCAGCCGATCCTGAGCCGATGATGACGAAGTCGACATCTTTTCGAGTATCAAACTCTACGTTACTCGGCATCGGTACGCTCCTGCACGTATTCGGCATCGTAGTGCCCGAACGGATAAGTCCAGCCGCCCTGATGACCTTTGAAACCGATGAGATCCCAGCTGACATGATCCTTGTTGCCGCCATAGCTGCTCATGGCGAAGAATCCAAAGATTGTCATTTCACGTAACATGGCAAAGAAGGCACCGGACTCCTGCGAGCGCAGGAACTCGTCCTGTTGATCTTCGACGAGTTCGTCGAAGCGACCGGCATGTCCGCTCTCCGACAATGCGGTATTAAACTCCGCGAGTCCCTGCCGGGCCGATTCCAGATCATCTTGCTGCCATTCGGCGAACGCGTTATCGAAAAAATGAATGACTGCTGCCTCGGTTGCACCCGGCGTGTCCGTGGTCGGAATGATTCGTGCGGCAATGGCGATAAAATCGCGCGCTTCATCGGCCTGCAAGATTTTGAACGGGCTGGCTTCATTCTTTGCCGTGCAAGCCGCCTGCGTAACTGCCGCCAGTACAGCGCCGCTAAGTCGCAGGTAGGCTGTGCTGGACGCCGCGCCGGCAATCTGCAGGAAGCGGCGTCTGGAAACATCGTCGTTACTTTGCATTCCGACTGCCTAATTTATTGATATTGTGGCGGCAAAGCTATCACACGCCACGGGTATTTACCCCACGGCTACGTATAATGGTAAGGCACTGATCCGAGGGGAAGATGGGAAGACTGACAACACATATTCTTGACACGGCCAACGGCAAGCCAGCCGGTAATGTCGCTATTCGATTGTTTGCTGGCGACGCGGAGCGCACCTTGCTGGCAACGACGACGACGAATGACGACGGCCGCACAGATGCCGCGCTGCTGGAAGGCGATTCAATGGCGACAGGCAGTTACGAACTCGAGTTCGATATCGCGAACTACTTCTCGACGCAAGGCAATGCCTTAAGCGACCCACCATTTCTGGACACGGTCATCATCCGCTTCTCCGTGCGGGCCGACGAGCATTATCACGTCCCGCTGCTGGTATCGCCCTGGAGCTACTCGACGTATCGAGGTAGCTAGGTCGCATGAGTAGCACCATACGATTCATTCTTGATGGCGAGGTTGTCGAACTCGACAACGTCGACCCGACGCGCACCGTGTTGCAGTATCTCCGCGAAGACCTGCGCAGGAAAGGCAGCAAAGAGGGCTGTGCCGAAGGTGATTGTGGTGCTTGCACGGTGGTTGTCGCTGAGAAGGTAGCGGGCAGGGCTGGTGTCAACTTGCGTGCGATCAATTCCTGCATCCAATTCTTGCCAACTTTGCACGGTAAGGAATTAATCACGGTCGAGAGTCTGCAACCTAAAGGCTCTGCACTGCACCCGGTGCAGCAAGCCATGGTCGATCATCATGGTTCGCAGTGTGGCTTCTGCACACCAGGATTCGTCATGTCGCTGTTCGCGCTGTACGAAACAAATGAAAATCCCGGCCGCACCGAAATCGACGACGCACTAGCTGGCAATCTGTGCCGCTGCACCGGCTATAGGCCTATTATCGCTGCCGCGAAATCAATGTATGAGCTGCCAGCTGCCGAAGCACCGGTCATCCACGCTGACGAGCTCGATGTACTTGATGCGAACGAGGCGCTGAGTATCGACAACGGTCAAAGAAAATTCTTCGCACCAGTGAGCAGCTCAGAGTTTGCAAAACTGCTTGCTGCTCACCCGGACGCGACGATTCTTGCAGGTGGAACAGACGTTGGCCTTTGGGTCACCAAGCAGCATCGAGTTCTCGACACTGTGATCTACACTGGTCGTGTTAATGAGTTGGGTGCAATCGAGGAAACCGAGTCGCATATCGAATTCGGCGCGGCGGTGACATTAACAGACGCGATGCGAGTCATGGTCGAGCAGTATCCTCAGCTGGACGAGCTATTTCGGCGTTTCGCATCTCCGCCCATCCGCAATGCTGGAACGCTCGGTGGCAATATCGCGAATGGTTCGCCGATCGGTGATTCGATGGCAGCGCTCATGGTTGCAGGCTCTACTCTGGTGCTGCGATCGACAGAAGGGACGCGCGAAACAACACTCGAAGATTTTTATATCGACTACCAGGTTAAGGATTTGCGTCCAGGAGAGTTCCTGGCGTCGATACGCATTCCGAAATTGGCTGAGGGCTCAATTCTCAGCAGTCACAAAATATCGAAGCGATTCGACCAGGACATCTCGGCGGTCTGCACGGCGTACCGACTTAGGCTGGTTGACGGCAAGGTGGCTGACTTCGCCATGGCCTGTGGCGGGTTGGCGGCGACCATCAAGCGCGCCAGCAACTGCGAAGCGGCGTTGCTTGGTGAAGAGTGGAGCGAGTCGTCAATCGCCAAGGCGCAAGCCGCGCTGGCAAAGGATTTTTCACCAATCAGTGATATGCGTGCGTCGGCTGAGTATCGGCTGCAGGCTACGCAAAACCTGTTGCAGCGCTTTTACCTTGAAAGCATCGGTGAGTTTGAGCAAACGGTGTACAACTATGGCCGCTAAGTCTGTTGGGCAAAGCGTTCGTCACGACAGCGCACACCTGCATGTCAGTGGTACTGCTGCCTATACCGACGACTTACCTGAGCCACGCGACCTGTTGCACATTGCAGTGGGTCTAAGCCAGAAAGCGCACGCGCGCCTCAACGACATTAATCTCGATGCGGTTACTGCCGCGCCCGGCGTAGTCGACACCTGTCTCGCTGCTGGAATACCGGGAGAAAATAACGCTGGCCCGGTGGTCCACGATGAACCGATTATTGCCGGCGATCTGGCGCAATATGCGGGTCAGGCGATTTTCGCTGTGGCGGCGGAAACACTTGATCAAGCGCGCAAGGCAGCACGTTTAGCTGAGGTCGACTACGACGAACTTGAGGCGATTCTTGATCCTATAACCGCGCTTGAGAAGGAGTCGTTCGTGTTACCCAGCGAAACGCTGGAACGCGGCGATGCGAAAAAGGCGATTGCAGCGGCGCCCAGATCCCTGCAGCGACGCGTCGAGGTTGGCGGGCAAGACCAGTTCTACCTGGAAGGTCATATCGCCATGGCGATACCGCAGGAAGATGGTGCGCTGCTCGTATACAGCTCGACGCAGCATCCTGATGAAGTGCAACATCTGGTCGCGCATGCCACTGCCCGCGAGGCCAAAGACGTCATTTGTATCTGTCGACGCATGGGCGGCGCATTCGGCGGTAAGGAAACCCAGGCGGCAACGATTGCGTGCATTGCCGCAATCATGGCTGCGCGTACGGGCCGGGCCTGCAAGTTGCGACTCGATCGCGATGACGACATGGTCATGACCGGCAAGCGGCATGATTTCGTGATCGACTATGAAGTCGGTTTCGATGACGACGGTCTGATTCGCGGCGTCGATTTCATGTTCGCATCACGCTGCGGTATCTCGGCAGATCTGTCCGGTCCCATCAATGACCGCGCGATGTTTCATTGCGACAACGCGTATTACCTCGAGAATATTCGGATCGTGTCACACCGTTGCAAGACGAACACGGTCTCCAATACGGCTTTCCGCGGTTTTGGTGGCCCGCAGGGAATGCATGCCATCGAGTACGTCATCGAAGACATAGCCCGAACGCTTGGTAAGGACCCGCTGGAAATTCGTCGCAGAAATTTCTACGGCAAAGACGAGCGCAATGTCACGCCGTATCACCAGATTGTTGAAGACAATATTATTGATGAAGTCTTCAACCAGCTTGAAGCCAGTGCCGAATACACAGCGCGCCGCAACAGCGTACAAGAGTACAACTCGCAAGGCGGCACCTTGCGCCGTGGCATCGCGATGACACCGGTCAAGTTCGGAATTTCATTCACGGCGACGCATCTGAATCAGGCTGGGGCGCTGGTGCACGTTTACAGAGATGGCACGGTCCACCTTAATCACGGTGGCACGGAAATGGGTCAGGGTTTGTTTACCAAGGTTGCCCAGGTGGCTGCGGATGAACTTGGTGTTACCTACGAAAAAATTAAGATCAACGCATCAGACACAAGCCGGGTACCGAATGCGTCGGCGACGGCGGCGTCCAGCGGTTCTGATATCAATGGCAAGGCGACGCAGAATGCCTGCGCGAAAATTCGCACGCGGCTGGTTGAGTTTGCGGCAACACATTTTTCTGTCCCCGAAGCCGAAGTTGAGATCGCCGCGAATCGCGTCAAAGCCGGAAACAACGAGCTGGGCTTCGATGAGCTCGTCAGCCTGGCCTGGCTGAATCGTGTAAAACTATTCGCATCGGGCTTCTACAAGACGCCCAAAATACACTACGATCGCGAAACGTTTAGCGGCAGGCCATTCTTCTACTACGCCTACGGCGCGGCTGCCGCAGAGGTCGTGGTTGATACGCTGACCGGCGAATATCGAGTGCTGCGCGCCGACATTCTGCACGACTGTGGCGCGTCGCTGAATCCTGCGGTGGATATCGGCCAGGTGGAAGGCGGTTTCATTCAGGGGGTGGGTTGGCTTACGTCCGAAGAGCTTTGCTGGAATTCGGCTGGAGAACTGACGACGCACGCACCGTCGACCTACAAGATACCCGCCTGTTCTGATCTGCCGCCGGACTTCCGCGTGGATTTGTTACAGAACACAAGGAACAGGGAAGATACGATTTATCGCTCGAAGGCTGTTGGTGAACCACCATTGATGCTGGCGTTTTGCGTGTTTCACGCCATTCGCGATGCGATCGCGACTGAAGACCAGCCGTTGCCGGATTTAAGTGCGCCTGCGACACCCGAAGCGGTGTTGCGGGCACTGAACGGTGGTAGCCAGTGAACGAGTGGATTGATGAGCTTGCTGATTTGACGGCTACTGGCGAGCGTGCGGTCGTCGTTACTGTAGCGGGCATTCGCGGTTCAGCGCCACGCGAGGTGGGGGCGAAAATGCTCGTCACAGCGAAGGAGACGTTTGGCACGATCGGTGGTGGTCAGCTCGAGTACCAGTGTTCACGACTCGCCTTCGACATGTTGGGCGACGATGAACAGGCACGACTTCGCAAGTTTCCATTGGGTTCATCGATGGGCCAATGCTGCGGCGGTGTGGTTGATATTTTGTTTGAGCCGATTGCCTCGATTTTGCCGACATGGCTGCAGGACTTGCGAGCCCTGCACGGTCAGCGCGAGCCGGTGATTGTCGCGACCAATCTGAGCGGAACTGGCGGCAAACTGGTTGTTACGGCTGATAGCGTTTTTTCCGCAAGTGATGCGGAAGCTGAAGTCGTAGCAGTTGCACGCAGTTGTCTGGCGATTGGACAGATCGACGAGCAGCCGGTCGGCTGGTTCCTGGAGATTGTGGTGGGCAGCGACCTGAATATCGCGGTATTCGGCGCAGGCCACGTTGGCTCGGCGGTCGTACAAGCGTTGTCGGCCCTTGATTGCAATATCCGTTGGATCGACAGTCGCAGGAGTATTTTTCGCAATACACCGGCTAATGTCCGAACAGTCGAAGCAGCGGAACCGGCGCTTGAGGTTGCGGCGATGCCGTCCGGCAGTTGCTATTTGATAATGACGCACAGTCACGCGATCGACTTCGAAATATGCGACCGTATTCTGCGCCGCGATGATTTCGCCTACTGCGGTTTAATTGGCTCAGTTTCGAAACGGCGCCGATTCGAAAAGCGACTTCTGGCTCAAGACGTTCCACAAGCCATGCTTAAAAAACTGGTATGCCCGATTGGCGTAGCCGGTATCGATGGCAAAAAACCGGCTGAAATTGCGGTCGCGGCCTCGGCCGAGGTGTTGCAGGCCTACGAAAAAGTGCGACGTGGCACCGACATGGCGTATCCTGACAACGTGCACTTGTTAAACAAGAAAAACTAAAAGCAAAGTCGATGGAAGCATACGTTGTCGATTGGCTGAACCTGCTGGTGCGCTGGTTACATTTTATAACCGGCGTCGCCTGGATAGGTTCGTCGTTCTATTTCATCTGGCTGGATAATCATCTGCAGAAACCGCGTGATGCCGCTGATGAAGACAAGGGTGTCGGCGGCGAGGTGTGGTCTGTGCACGGCGGTGGTTTCTATCACGCACAGAAGTACAAGAGTTCGCCGCAAGAATTGCCCGAGACCATTCATTGGTTCAAGTGGGAGGCGTATTCAACCTGGTTGTCCGGCATGTTCTTGTTGATCCTGCTGTACTGGTATGGCGCTGAGGTCTACCTGATCGATCCAAGTATTGCCGAGTTATCGCCCGGAGTGGCCGTGGCCATGGCCGCCGGGTTTATAGTCGGCGGCTGGATTGTGTACGACCTGTTGTGCAAGTCGCCGCTGGGCAAAAATGATTCGGTTTTTGGTGTCGTGTTGTTTGTCGCAGTGTCATTGCTGGCCTGGGCCTTGTGCCAATTGTTCAGTGGTCGCGGTGCGTTCATCCACTTTGGTGCGATTCTCGGCACGATCATGGTCGCCAATGTTTTCTTTGTCATTATTCCCGGGCAAAAAAAGATGGTCGCCGCCGCCGCTCGTGGTGAACAACCCGATCCGGCGCCTGGGATACGCGGCAAACAGCGATCCGTGCATAACACCTATTTCACGTTGCCTGTGCTGTTTGTTATGACCAGTAACCATTATGCGATGACTTACAACCACCCGTATAACTGGGCAATTCTCATAGGAATTACGCTGGCTGGCGCACTAATTCGCGTCTATTTTGTAGCACGCCATAAGGGCGCCGCGTCGCCTGTGCCAGTTGTCATAGCGCTCTTGATCCTGGCCGGCGTCGCGGCTTTAATCGCGCCCAGGGCGAGCGCGACCTCGGGCGAGGTTGCTTCCTTAGAGGCTGTTTCTTTTAGTG
>JBPCXZ010000313.1:0-3608 GCA_051008055.1 Woeseiaceae bacterium | reverse complement strand
CATTCCGCAGACGTGATGAAGCCTATATTTTTGCTGCCCCTCGCGTTATCGAATATGTACGACGCGTTCGCGACCTTGTTGCCTTCGATATCCAGCTTAACGAGCCGCCACTTGGAACCATTGCGTTGCTCTTCGGCCAACGCGCGGCGACCATTGAAGTTTGGCTTTTTGAAATCAACCAGCCAATCCAGACCAAGTTCGAGCGGAGAACGTGTACGACCTGTGCGCACCACGCCTTTCGCCGGCAGGAAATCCTCGAACGGTGCCAGGTAACCTGCTTCTACACGCGCCATCTCGAGGGCATGCACGCCAATCGGACGTATTCCGAACAGCTTACCTGCCTCAAACACCGCATCCCACAGTGCTTCGGCCTTGCTCGGCTCGATCCACAATTCGTAACCAAGGTCACCCGTAAAGCCGGTGCGGGACACCATCAGTTCCGAGCCTTCGAAATCGCAATGCAACAGACCGAAAACTTTTAGCTCGTCGAGACCGGGAATATTCAAGCCGCTCAAAGTTGAGTAGGACGTCGGGCCCTGTACCGCCAGACCGCAGACATCGTCCGTTTCAATTTCAATGCTGACATCGAAACCGATTGCCGACGCCAGAAACCAGTCGTAATGGCGCTCCTGCGAGCACAGGCGATAATCACCTTCGCGCAGGTGGAAGATAGTACCGTCGTCGAGCACCTGACCTTCGTCGTCGCACCAAACTGCGTAGGCAACGCGACCCGGTTTTACCTTGGCCATGTCGCGGGTAACCAGGCGATTCAGAAATGCTTCCGCATCCGGCCCGGTGATTCGGTACTTCGTCATCGGTGAGACATCGAACACCGCGGTCGCGTTACGAATGGCAAAGTACTCAGTCTCGGAGCAGTACAACTCGTCCGGCGTCGAGTAGCCCTTCCAGTTGTGCCACGCGTTCAATTTGTCGAGCTGCTTCATGCGCTCGTAGAACGGAGTCTGCAACCGGCCTTGATGAACTTCGAAGGCTTGTGATTCAGGATTGTTCATGCTGCTTTCTCCCGTCCAAGGATGGCTCTCGCCGCGTTTCTTCCCGCTGCACCGCTGACGCCGCCGCCCGGATGTGCGCCGGCGCCGCATAAGAAAAGTCCATCGATAGGCATTCGATACTGCGCCGCTCCGTTGACTGGCCGGACAAACATGAATTGATCCATGGTTAGCTCGCCGTGATGCCAGTGTCCACCGGTGATGTGGAATTCCTTTTCGATATCCGCTGGCGTAAGCAACTCGCTTGCCGTGATGCGCGATGCGATGTCCGGCGCGTAACGTTCGATCGTACGAATGACCGCAGCTTCAAATTCGGCACGTGCGTCGTCGTTCCAGCCGCCCTTCAATTCGTAGGGCGCGTATTGCACCACCGCCGACATGACATGCTTACCAGTCGGCGCCATGGTTTCATCGCGCACACTTGGGAACGTCATTTCAATAACCGGGTCAGGTGAGCTCTCGCCGTACTTGGCGGGATTAAATGCGCGTTCGACGTAGTGCTCGTCCGGTGCGATAACAATGCGTTCCGCAAAGTCTTTCTTGTCCAGACCCGCTATCGACGGCAGTCCATCCAGCGCCAGGTGCAGCTTCGCGGCATTGCCTTTTGAGCGCATATGGTGCACTCGATGCGTAAACCGCGCTTCAACGTGTTCTGCACCCAAAAGATCCATGATCGTTCGTTTAGGATCGGCGTTCGAAATGACCGTCATGCTGTCGAAGCGCTCACCGCCAGTCGTTTCAACGCCGGTGACACGGCCATTTTCGACCACGATGCGCTGTACCGGCATACCGGTACGAATCGTGACGCCTGACTGTCTGGCAACATGCGCCAATTCTTCGCTGATGCTGCCCATGCCGCCGGCGGGCGATGCAACCCGACCGTAATTTCCAGCGAGGCGATACAAGTAGGTCAACATAGTGTTCGGCGAACGCGGTCCGAGGTGTGTGCCCAGAACGGCATCAAGGCTAATCGCACCTTTCAAGAGCGGGCTTTCGAAGCGCTCGGTCAATTCATCATGAATGTTCATGCCGATCATTCGCAAAAACGCCTGCATTTCTTTCTTGCCAAGGCGCCGGAGGTCAAAGCCAAGTTTGCCCAGCGTCATGAGATCGGCCATGTCCTTGCTGCCGAGTCGCGGTGGCGTCTTATTGAAGTAGGTATTAAGCATTTTCGCGAATCGCGAGACACGTTTTTGGAACTCACGAAAGTTTTTGCTATCCGCGTCACTAACGCCATCGACATTCATGCCATCGATACGCACATGAGCACCATCTTCTGACAATGCGATCGTCGCCATGTCGTCGGCTGCGAGTTGCGGCGCAATGCCTAAGTCTTTTTGTACGCTTGGCTGCAGCTGGTATAGCAAATGTGCACAAGCCGAGACCGTGTAGCCGTCAGCGAACTCGCGCGTGACCGCCGCGCCACCAACCTGACCATTTGCCTCGAGAACCAGCACGCTCTTCCCTGCCCTGGCCAGCAACGCTGAACAAACCAGGCCGTTGTGCCCGCCACCAATCACTATCGCATCGTATTTATCAGTCATCGCCGAAGTTCTCCGGAACAGTGTTGGGTCGTTTCAAATCGGAAAGAATCTCTCTTGCCGCGTTGGCGCCGGGAGCCGCCATTACGCCGCCACCCGGATGCGTACTGGAACCGCACATGTAAAGGCCATTCACCGGTGCCCGGTATTGCGCGTAGCCCGGTATCGGCCGATTGAACAGCAACTGGTCCATGGTCAATTCACCGTGGAATATGTTGCCCTCGGTAATACCAATCTCGCGTTCGATGTCCTCAGGGGTGCGCACTTCGTAGTGCAGGATCAGATCCTTGAAGTTCGGGCTGTACTCCGCGATCTGGTTAATCACCGTCTGCGCGAACTGTTCTTTCTCGTCCGAGGTCCAGGCTCGACCTTCGATCTGATGCGGGCAGTACTGAATGAAGCAACTCATGAAGTGTTTGCCCGGTGGCGCCATGGTCGGGTCCATCACGGTCGGCAGCAACATGTCGATGTAGGGGTCCTTCGACCATGTGCCGTCTTTCCAGTCGTCATAGGCGCGCTCCATGCGATCCATCGTGTCGATGAAGTGCATGTCGCCGCTGTACAGCGGACTGCCATCCGGAATCGCCGGGAAACGTGGCAGGCCGTCGAGTGCAATATTGACCTTGCCCGACGAGCCGCGAATCTTGAAATTCTCAACACGGTTGTAAAACTCTTCCGGTAGATCTGACTTGTCCATGCAGCTCAGGAAGGTGCGTTTGACGTCCATCGCCGAGACCACGATGCGGCCGTTAATCTCCTCACCATTTTCCAACGCCACACCCGTGGTGCGCCCGTTCTTGACGATGATCTGGTCGACCCCGGCTTCGGAACGCAACTCGCCGCCGAAGGCCTGGAAGGACCCTGCAATAGCTGCGGATACCGCGCCCATGCCACCGCGCGCGACGCCCCAGGTGCCAACATTGCCGTCGACATCACCCATGTAGTGATGCAGCAATACGTAAGCCGTACCTGGTGATCGCACGCCCAGCGCTGTGCCGATGATGCCGCTGCCGGACTTTGTTGTCTTGATAATGTCGCTTTCGAAATATTCATCCAG
>JBPCXZ010000312.1:0-62155 GCA_051008055.1 Woeseiaceae bacterium | reverse complement strand
CCGTCCGCAGAACCAATCACTCTGTACCGCCAAGGCGAATTCATCGACCTGTGTCGCGGACCGCACCTGCCATCAACCGGCAAACTTGGCAAAGCATTCAAGCTGACACGAGTGTCTGGCGCCTATTGGCGCGGCGACTCGAATAACGAGATGCTACAGCGCGTCTACGGCACTGCGTGGGCCAATGACAAGCAGTTGCGCAAATACCTGCTGATGCTGGAAGAAGCCGAGAAACGGGACCACCGGCGCCTCGGCAAGATTATGGACCTGTTTCATTTCCAGGAAGAAGCTCCCGGTGCGGTTTTCTGGCACGAGAAGGGCTGGAGCCTGTTTCAGAGCCTGATCGCCTATATGCGTGAGCAACAGAAAATAGCTGGCTATCGGGAGATCAACACACCCGAACTCATGGACCAGTCTCTCTGGCAAGCTTCCGGACACTGGGACGCCTTCGGCGACAATATGTACACGACTGAGACTGTCGACGGTCGCAAGTACGCCATCAAACCGATGAATTGCCCCGGGCATGTGCAGGTCTTCAAGCAAGGCATCACCAGTTATCGTGACCTGCCCTATCGACTCGCTGAGTTTGGCAAGTGTCACCGCTACGAACCATCCGGCGCATTGCACGGCATGATGCGCGTCCGCGCATTCACCCAGGATGATGCTCATATCTTTGTTACACCCGAGCAGATTACGGATGAGTCGATTGCGGTTTGCCGTCAACTGCTGGAAATTTACGCAGCGTTCGGCTTTGACGATGTGCGCATAAAGTTTGCCGATCGGCCGGAAGTTCGCGTTGGCGAAGATGCGGTCTGGGATCAGGCGGAGGCTGCGCTGCTTAAGGCGCTCGAAGTTTCCGGCCTCGATTACACACACAATCCCGGTGAAGGAGCCTTTTACGGACCTAAACTGGAATTCGTCTTGCGCGACGCCATCGGTCGTGACTGGCAATGCGGTACCTTGCAGGTTGACCTCAATATGCCCGGCCGTCTCGGCGCCACGTATATCGGTGAGGACGGCGAAAAACATCTTCCGGTCATGCTTCACAGGGCCATTTTCGGTTCGCTGGAGCGCTTCATCGGCATCCTTGTCGAGCACCATGCAGGCAATCTGCCGTTGTGGCTGGCACCGACCCAAATCAAGGTACTAACGATTACCTCTGACGCGGACGACTACGCCAAATCGGTTGCGGAACAATTCCGTGCCGCAGGATTTCGTGCAGAAACCGATCTACGTAACGAAAAAATCAATTACAAGGTACGTGAACATAGCGTCGCGAAGGTTCCCGTTTTGCTCGCTATCGGGCAGCGTGAAGTCGACGAAAATACGGTTGCAATGCGCCGACTCGGATCCAAAAAGCAGCAGTTTTTACCACTTTCCGAAGCGCTCAATATCCTCTCCGAAGAAGTTCAGAACCGCACCTAGAGCCCAATTGTGACGGGCCCTGCACTTCGAATGTGCGGCGTGTCACAGATTCGTAACTCTGTCGGTGTAAAGCGACACTTGACCTAATACCCAGGGCTATACTCCCTCGACGCAAGGATCATGCGTGCGATTCAACATAAGGATTCGGAGGAATCTTAAGTGGCGCTGGAACAATTCAAAACGCAGATACTGTTACTGCATAGTGAACGAAACACCCTGGACAAGTTGCGTACAGGGTTTGCCGACCGCTATACGGTGCACTGTGCGACCAGTGGCAGCGAAGCATTAAACACGCTCGGACAGACTGCGATTGACGTTTTGGTCACTGCCCAGGAATTGCCGGGCATGAGTGGCCTTGATGCTTTGCGGGAAGCGAAACGACGTTCGCCCGAAACACTCGGCATTCTGCTCGCTGGGAATGATGGCGAAGGTGTCGAAGCATTGGTCGGTGCGAATGAAGTATTTCAGGTTGTCCGGGGCGGCGTAACGCCGGACTCACTGCGCTCCCTGATTGACGACGCGACTCGTCAGGCGCGTTTGATGCAGTTGACCGAGTCAGCAAATGACACCACTGCAGATGTTGATACCTCAGCCGAACATATTGTGATGGAAACGTCCGAAAACGGCTCTTCGATAATCACCGATGTTACCGGTCAGGTTCCGGCCCTCGATCCGGAGAAGTATGAAGAAGCCAACGTCGGTTCGCGCGCCGTTGACGTACTGGTTTTGACCAAGGACGACGAATTCCTGACTACAGTGCGCGAGTCAGCACGAGGCATGCACAACATTGTCGCTGCCAGTACGCTTGCGCAAGCCGACGAAGCGGTTGCCGATCAAGCCGTTGGCGTCGCCGTTGTTGATGCAGCGATGGTTGGCGAGAATGTCGAGAAACTCACTCAGCATCTACGCACCAAGTCGCCACGCCTCGTGGCCATCATCGCCGGCCGCCGCGACGACGGCGAGATGCTGATGGACCTGATTAATCGTGGCAAGGTGTACCGATTCCTGCTGAAGCCGGTATCACCCGGCCGCGCACGCCTCGCAATCGAAGCGTCTACGAAGCATCATCTTGAAGCGCCCGACGCGGCGTTCAAAACCACGGGCTCATCGGCCAAGGTATCCGCCAAAGCAGCGAAAACCGTTCCAGCACGTGCCGCAAGACCGGCTGCTCCAAGTACGCCAAAACCTGCACCTAAACCTGCATCGAAGTTGACTGCGCAAGCGACGCCAAAGTCAGACCCGTCGAATTCACAGTCGGTGCCCAGTATCGTTGTGGAACCTCGTCCGGTACCCGTGGAGACAGCATCTTTCGATGGCGACCGGCTTGGCGACGCATTCAGCGGCGACGACAGCAGCTTTACAGAGACGATGACCGGCATCATTCGAACAGTCGGTGAGAAGATTTCATCTGTGACAACACGCGATGACGGCGATGTCGCGGAACCGACCGCCAAACCGACTGCCCAACCGATCGCGAATCCGATGCTGGACAGCGACGACTCTGGCGGCTCGATGTTCATGAACCCTAAGATCCTGGGTATCGGCGCAGCTGCGCTGGTCGTTGTTGTAGCGTTGGGTTGGTGGCTATTCGGCGGATCCGAAACTCCTGCTCCAACAGACCCGGCACAACGCACAAGAACGACGCTTACAGAACAAGACTTAACACAAGAGGCGTCTGCCCAGGACAGGGCTGTTGCCATGGCGACCGGGACCGTTGAGGAAGCACTGAGTCTGGCGGAGTCTTCGCTACTTACCAGGGACACCGCAGTTGCCGCGACGGCCTTGCAGCGAGCCACAGAGATTGACCCCGGCAATGCTCGTTTGCCATTCCTGAATGCACAACTCGCACAGATGCAACTACGCGAATACCTTGACGACTCGCGCGCCGCAATTCGGGAAAGCCGATTTGAGGATGCTGCGATTGCGCTGAATAGCGCAAGAGCTCTGGGGTTGGCAGACACAACCGATATTGAGTTGGCCTCGGACGAGCTCAACGCCGCTCTAAGCGAACAACGAGTCGACGACGTGCTGATCAAAGCTAGTGCACGGCTGGATGCGGGTGATCTGACTACACCATCCAACGACAACGCCCGTTATTATTATGAGCTGGCTCTTAGCAATGATCCTGAAAACACGGCTGCTGCCCAAGGACTGATCGTCGTCGCCAGCAAACTGGTCCTCAATGCACGCACTGAGATCGATGCCGGTCGATTCGACGCTGCAGAACGGCTGCTCGCAGATGCGCGACGTCTTGACCCGGGCAGCAACGAGGTCGCGAGTGCCAGCGCCGCCTTGAATGCAGCAAGAAGCGACAGGGCGCAGCGTCAACGCGACGCAGAACGACGCGCCGCCGAAGCGCTGGCCGCCGAACAGGCAACAGCCCAAAGGGCAGCCGCCGAGCAAGCGCAGACCTACGCAATTGAAGAAACGCCTGCGGATAATCTGGCCGATGAAAAGACCGAGATTCCCGCTGACCTGCCGCCGCCCGCAGTTGCCGCGCCGGCCGAATCAATCAGTCAAAATACTGGTAGCCAGGTGGCAGTGGTCGAGCAACAGCAATCTGCACTGCGCCGGGAAGCACCGGTGGCGGCAAGCTCGCTTAACCGCACTAAGTATGTCGCACCGAAATACCCGCGCGCGGCACAACGCCGCGCCGTCAGTGGTTGGGTTGAACTTCAGTTTACAGTGGACATTGACGGCTCTGTAGGACAGGTTTCGGTCGTCAACTCCGAGCCGGGTATTACGTTCGTCAATGCCGCGGTCAAGGCCGTTGAAGCGTGGGAATTTGAGCCCGTCGTTGAAAACGGCGCAGCGATACCGAAACGCGCAGCGGTCCGAATGATGTTTGCGGTAGAGTAACCGCGATTTTCGTCGAAAACCTTCCAATCTGGACAAATTAAGACGTTCCGGCTACTCTAGACTCAGTCGAAAAGGGAGCGGGGAACAAAACCAGTGGATGCGGAGCAGGCAGCGACGGAGCAACGACCGGCGCGAAAACAACAGCAACGAAGTGTAATCACGCAGCAGAAACTTCTGGATGCGGCAATTCTCGCGTTTTCAGAGAACGGTTTCAAAGGTACATCAACGCGCGACATCGCCGACCGTGCCGGCGTGCATCATCCCTTGATCACGTATCACTTCAAGAACAAAGATCAGTTGTGGCGTGCGGCAACCGATCGAATTTTTCGCGAGTTTAATATTTCGCTGGTTAAGGCGATGGCCGAGGTTCCGGAGATTGATCCGAAAGCCCGTGCGGAAGCATTTATTCGAACCTATGTGCAATACGCTTACGAGCAACCAGCTCTGCACAAGATTATTCTGCTCGAATCGAGCTACCCCAGTGACCGGCTCGATTGGCTGGTCGAGTCACATCTTAAACCGCTCTATGAAATGGTTGCTGGTCAACTCGCCAAGCTGCAAGAACTAGGCATCTCGCCGCCAGGCAACCCGGCCTTGTTGTACAACATGATTCGCGTCTCCGCGGGCGGCCTGCTAGCGCTTGGCCTCGAGGTTCGCGGCAGTAGCGGATTTAATCTTGACGACGACGCAAAGCGCAACGAATTGGCCGACATGATCGTTCGCGTATTTTTGCCGGGCAACATTGCCGGTAGCGGCTAGTCCACCGCCAGTTCCTGTTGAATCTGAGCAATGATCGACAGCGCGATTACTTCCGGTCCACGGCCTCCCAATCCCAAGCCGGCCGGACCGTGCAGTCGTTCGCGCAAGTTCTGTCCGGCGTCGCCAAGTTCAGATAACAGCCGATCCTTTCGCGCCGGCGGGCCAAGTAAGCCAGCATAGTCAAGATCAGCACTCGCAATCTGTCGCAAGTATTCCCGATCGCTCTCAAGATGATGGCTCATTACGATTGCACCATCGAAACTCTCAATATTCAGGTGCTCGGCCAGACTATCCGCAGCGATGCAATGTCTGTCGCAGTCGTCAGGAAAATCGCCGCGTTCGATATAAGCGGGCCGATGATCGACGACAGTGCAATGCCAACCTATCTCAGCAGCGAGACGCGTCAGTGGAACCGCGTCAAGGCCGCCACCTAAGACCAACAACTCCACAGGCTGCGGTATTTCCAGCGGCGAGTAGTTGCTGTCCTTGTCGATAAGCTGCAAGCCAATCGTCATCGAGCCATCGCAGCCGATTCCGAGGCCCCAGACATCGTCGTCATCGCTCGCCAGTTTGTAGGTCACCGATTGCGACTTTCCCGACTCTAGAACTACCTGGGCTCGTGCCACCAGATCGCTCTCCAGACAACCCCCAGATAACATCCCGCAAGCGACCCCCTGCTGATCGATCAGCATCAGGTCGTTTGCCTTGCTGTACGTTGAACCTTCGGTTGCCGTTACCTGCACCAGCACCAATGGTTCGCCGCGAACACGACGTTGCTCGAAGAAGCGCCGGAGCTTTGCTGAATTCATGGGCGCTAACTTAGCATTTCTTATGGTTTGTTTGCGTACAGGTAAAGCATTTCCATCGCGAGCTGCGACGCGGCCAGGGCCGTTATTTCACCGACATCGTACGCCGGCGCGACTTCCACCATATCCATGCCAATAATATTGATCCCCTGCATACCGCGCAGGATCTGAATCGCCTGGTGTGACGTCAGGCCGCCACAGACGGGCGTCCCGGTGCCAGGCGCGTAACTCGGATCGAGACAATCAATATCAAAGGTCAGGTAAACGGACGTATCGCCGACGATTTTTCGCGCCTTTTCAATGGTGGCCTCGATCCCGTTCGCATGCACCCATGGCGCGTCAAGCACATTGAATCCCAGCGTGTCGGGATTCGTCGTGCGCAGGCCGATCTGCACCGAAGTCGCCGGATTTACGATGCCCTCCTTCGCCGCGAAATAGAACATGGTGCCGTGATCAATGCGACCATCGTCATCAGCCCAGGTGTCGCTATGAGCATCGAAATGCAGGATCGACACAGGTCCGCCGTGTTTTCTGACATGGGCTTTGATCAGCGGATAGGAAATAAAATGATCGCCGCCCAAAGTCAGCAGGCCCGGGCCCTGGTTAATGATGTCATATGCACACTGCTCGATCTGATCCGGTACACCCTGCGGTCGGCCGTGATCGAAGTAGCAATCTCCCCAATCAACCACCGCGAGTTTGTCAAACGGATCAAATTCCATGCCGTACATTTTTTCCCAGGCGATGATCGACGAAGCTGCCCGAATAGCGCGAGGCCCGAGCCGGGTGCCGGCACGATTGGTCGTTGCCGTGTCGAACGGTACTCCCAGCACGGCAACATCGGCACCACTCAGGTCTTTCGTGTACTTGCGACGCATGAATGACAGGATTCCCGAATACGTCGGTTCCGGCGTCGTGCCATAGAGGCTCTCTCTCGTTATGGCGTTGTCGTTGCTTTCTTTGCGCGTAGCCATCAAATTGCCTGCTGTGTCAGGTCGAGAGCACGCCAGGCTTTCTCCAGCAGCTCATCCGCTTCGGCATGAGTCAAAATGAACGGCGGCGCGGTAACGATTGAGTCTCCTACGGCTCGCATTACAAGTCCATTTTCGACGAGGAAATCGCGGCAAATGGTGCCGACGCCATCGTCCTCATCAAAGCGCTCAAGAGAGTCCTTGTCTTTGACAATTTCCAAAGCGCCCATCAGACCAACCATGCGCGTTTCACCAACCAGCGGATGTTCGCCGAGTTTGTGCCAGCCGGCCTGCAGGTACGGTCCAATGTCATTTTTAACCCGTTCGACCAGGCCTTCCCTTTGCAGGATATTGATATTCTCGATCGCAACCGCGCAGGCTGCCGGGTGACCGGAATAGGTATAGCCGTGATAAAACTCTCCGCCCTTGTCGATCAGGGTCTTTGCAACCCGATCGCTGATCATTACACCACCCAAAGGCAGGTAACCCGACGTCACGCCTTTGGCAAAGGGCATAAAGTCCGGTCGTGTACCGAAGTAGTCTGCGCCAAACCATTCGCCAAGCCTGCCGAACCCGGTGATGACTTCATCAGAAATCAGGAGGATGCCGTATTCGTCGCAAATCCTTTGCACTTCAGGCCAATATGAATCCGGCGGAATGATAACGCCGCCAGCACCCTGAATCGGCTCACCAATGAATGCGGCAACTTTATCCGCACCTAGCTCGTTGATTTTTACTTCAATTGAACGCGCCGCCGCGAGACCGAACTCGTCAGGTGACAGACTGTGATCGCTGCCAAACCAATAGGGTTGATCAACGTGCACAATGCCTGGAATCGGCAAACCACCCTGGCTGTGCATGGGCTTCATGCCGCCCAGACTGGCCGCGGCCACGGTAGAACCGTGGTAGGCGTTCTGTCGGCTGATGATCGTATGCCTCTCCGGCTGACCCATCAGGTCCCAGTAACGTCGGACCATACGTACGATCGTGTCGTTAGACTCCGAACCCGAGCCAGTGAAAAACACGCGATTCATATGAGCTGGCGTTACTTCCTGCAGTTTCTTCGCCAACTCAATTGACGGCGGGTGAGCGCACTGAAAAAAACTGTTGTAGTAAGGCAGCTCGCGCATCTGCTCAGCAGCTGCTGCAACCAGCGAATCGCGTCCGTAGCCGGCATTCACACACCAGAGACCCGACATGCCGTCAAGGATCTTATTGCCCTCAGAGTCGTAGATATACGACCCATCGGCTTTGGTGATAATGCGAGATTTCTTTTCGTGTAGTTCTTTGTGGTCGGTAAACGGGTGCAGATAGTGGTCTTTATCCAGCTCCTGCCAATCCGATCCGGAACGTTTCTCGAGAGCTGCCATGGCTCACCTCCAAGTGCTTGAACTCCTAATAATAGCTAACCGCAGGCCAGTAAGTCGCCCCGGAACCATATGTTGAAACACGATCCGTGCTTAAGAGCACCCTACTTTCGCTTTGCGTAATCGCGACAGGCGTCGCCGAAAGTCCTGAAAATTGCGGTCGAAAATTCATCTAAGCGCACTTGCCATTCCGGGTGCCACTGGACGGATAATGTGAAGCCCGGTGCACTGTCCACGACAAAAGCTTCAACCAAACCGTCGTCCGCAAGTGCTTCGATACTTACCCCGTCTGCCAATTTCGCGACACCCTGTGCGTGCAGCGAATTCACCATCACCTTGTCCGTGCCTGCAAGACCGTGCAGCAACCCACCTTCGACCAGGTTGATGTTGTGCGACGGCCCATATTGCACGTCGAGCGGATCTTCCGGATTTTCCTTGTGCATCCCATAGCCGGGCACTTCATGCACTTTTTGGTGCAAGGTGCCACCGAGAACGACATTGAGTTCCTGGTGGCCGCGGCAAACGGCAAGTAACGGCACGCCTTTTTGCAGCGCACGATTCGCCAATGGCAAGGTCAGCGCATCGCGATGCGGATCGTGCCAGGTACCGGGTTCACTTGGCTGGCCCTCGTAATGGTACGGCTCGATATTCGACGGACTACCGGTCAGCAGGATGCCGTCAACGTGGGCAATAATGTCATCTACGTCCAGTGGATCGCCCAGTGCCGGAATGATGAACGGTAAGCCGTCAGAGCCATCGACGATCGCCTGCACGTATTTTTCGCCAGCCATGTGGAACGGATGCGGATCGACCATGCGCCGATCGGCAGGCACGCCAATCACCGGCTTGTGGCTCATGCCGCGTCGTCAGCCTTGCGACCGAAGTAGCGCAAGGTTGCGAACAACAAGGCACCGCCAACGAGAATCGAAATCCAGGGCGACAAACCATACCCGGCAGGAATCGTACCGATCGCGATGGCCACACTACCAACCATCAACGCGTACGGCATCTGTGTTCGGACGTGTTCGATATGGTCGCAGCCACTTGCGATTGACGACAGGACTGTCGTGTCCGAGATGGGCGAACAATGATCGCCCCAAACCGCACCGGCGAGTACACAGGCCACGGCAGAATAAAGAATATGCATGCCAGACGGATCCGCAATACCGTTGACGGTCATGACGGCCCAGGCAAGCGGGATAGTCAGAGGCATCAATATGCCCATCGTGCCCCAACTCGTGCCCGTCGCAAATGCCGTCAACGCCGCAAGGACGAATACGATCGCAGGCACCAGCGCGGCCGGCAACGAATCACCCAGGACTGAAATCAAGTAACCCTGCGCGTTGAGTGAAGTTGAAATATCTGACATCGACCACGCGAGTACCAAAGTGATCATGCCGAACAGGGTTGCACGCGCGCCGCCGTACCAGGCATCGACCACTTCATGCGAATTCAGGATTCGTTGCCCGACAGACAAGCCTGCGGCCGTCAGCGCTCCGGCAAATGATGACCAGAGCATCGCGAGGTACGCATTGGACTCACCAATGATGTCGCGAATCGAATGCTCGCCCGGCCCAAGGTTCGACGTGCCGGTGATGTACAAACTCAGAATCAGTCCGATAATCATGACAATGATTGGGATAAACGCGTTCATCGCACGGAACGGAATATTATCTTTGGCGTCCAGCGTGTCGCCATTCATCGCTGGCAAATCCTCTACTGCCTGCGGCGCGACCTCGCCCTGCCTGGCCCGAACTTCTGCCTTGTACATCGGACCCATGTCGCGGCCTGAGGAAGCAACAACGATGACAAAGAACACGGCCAGAATCGGGTAAAAACTAAACGGGATCGAGCTCAGGAAAACCGAATAAGCGGCCTCTGTAGCAAGTCCGTCAATTCCCTGCAGTGCCTGGTCGATCAGGCTGACTTCATAGCCGATCCAGGTCGTGACAAAGGCCAGGCACACAACCGGCGCGGCCGTCGAATCCACGATGTAGGCGAGTTTTTCCCTGGATATCTTCAGTTGATCCGTAATCGGTCGGGCGGTGTTGCCGACCAGCATCGTATTAGCGTAATCGTCAAAGAAGATCATCAGGCCCATCAGCCAAATCGAGATCTGCCCCCCGATTGCGGTCTTCGCGCGACTGACGACCATTCGCACAACGCTGGTCATGCCGCCGTTGCGCGTAATGATGCCGACCATGCCGCCAATCATCATGCTGAACGCGATAATCGCGGCATGATCCGGATTCGCCAGCGCGTTGACGATGAATACTGAGAACACGTTCAGCAGTCCCTGCAAAGCGCCGCCGAGTGAGAAACCTTGCAATGCGGTCGCACCTAACCACAGACCAAGAAGCAACGCGGGCAGAACATTGCGCAACAGCAACGCGGTGATGATTGCCAGAAACGCGGGCATCAGCGAAATCCATCCGGGTAGTACACGCAGACTCGCGTCCGCTGTGTACTCCTCATACGTCGCAACGATCTGAATCGAACCACTTTCTGCAACACTTGTTTCCGGCACGACGGCGCGTCCATCGGCGTCGGCGTTTATCCAGAAGTCTTCGCCAGCGACATTGACGGTGACGAGTTCGCCTTCCGGCACCCCGGTCACGACGATTTCAATCGGTACTTCCGTCAGACCGATCTGCGGTACCTCTAAATCGATCGCGTACACCGTCGCCGACCACAAAGCAGTGGTCATTGCGATTGTTGTGCAGGCGATCCCCCGAATCAGAACAGCAAACTTGCGTGTATTAATGTTGTTTTTCCTGACGCTGTGGCTGGCGGTATATTATCACGGTAATCCCTAGCTTATCCCTAGGCGGGCTGCAGCTGCGCGGCCGCATTTCGCAGTGTTTCGCCCAATCTTGCGCGCCGCGTATCGCCCATGCGCTGCGTCGGGCCACAGATCGACAACGTGCCCAGGACCTCGCCCAGTCCGCCGCGAATCACCGTACCGACACCGGAGAAACCGTCCTCCAGTTCATCTACGGATTCGGCGAATCCGCGATGCCGAATAGCCGTTAGTTGCTTTTCCAGATCAGCCCTGCGAACGATAGTGCTCGGCGTCAGCGACGGCAGATCATCCGCAAGCCTTGCCCTTACCTGCTCATCGAAAGCTACCAGCGCTTTGCCGGTCGACGTCGCATGCAGCGGCCAGCGCGTACCAACATTGCCGGCCGCACCAACAAAATGGCTACCGGCCACTTCGTCGAGAATCAGCATCGAATTGTCGATCGGTACTTCAAGCGTTGCTGTTTCGCCGCTGTCTCGCGCCAGACGCTTCAACATCGGACGAACGCGTATTCGCAAGTCGCTGCTGGACAATGCCTGCACGCCCAGAGCCATCATTCCAGCACCCAGGCGATAAGTGCCGTGGGTCCCATCGCGTTCGACCATTGCCTCGCTCGACAATGCTTGCAGTAATCTATGCGCCGTCGTCTTGTTGAGGCCGGCGTGCTCGCAAATTTCGGTGAGACTCAATTCCGGAGTCGCGGCGGTGAATAACTTCAAAAGCCGAATGGCGCGCAGCGCGGCTTGAGCGCCCTGCGGTGGATTTGCAGTAGCCATGAGCGATCACCATATTATGAATGAGTAGTTCATATTATGATATCAATCAACTCTTGCAGGCAAGCCAAGGATCAGGGAAGCTCGCAGCAATATGGCCAAAAAAACAGACCCGCGGCGCGCTGAACTCAGACGACTGCTGAAAAAATTTCCCGACACTGCGTTTATGGAAGTGCTGGTGCCGGATATCAATGGCGTTCTCAAGGGCAAACGGGTGCGTGCCAAGGACTTTGAGAAAACCTGCACTGAGCCATTCTTTTTCTGTGGCGGCACCGTCCTGCTGGATGTGTTGGGCGAGGTGGCCGAAGGCCTGCCTGGCTACGATGACGGCGATCCGGATGCGGTCAGTTCCGTCGTTGCGGGAAGTATCGCTCCGGTACCCTGGTCTAACCGACCGATGGCGCAGGCATTGTTCAGAATTTATGAGAATGATGGTACGCCCTACTTTGCTGATTCCCGTACGGTCCTCGAACGATCGATGGCCCCGCTCAAGAAGATGGGCCTGAAGATGGTGATGGCCACAGAGTTGGAGTTCTACCTGTTGGATGCCAAAGCGGACAAGCCGACGCCGAAGGCGCCGATCGTTCCCGGGCTGGGTCGGCCACAACCCGGCGTACAGGTCTATCATCCTGATGACCTGCAAGAGGTTCAGCCGTTTCTGGACGATGTCTACGACTATTGCGACGCACAAAATATTCCTGCTGACACGGTGATATCCGAGTACGCGGCGGGTCAGTTTGAAATCAACCTGATGCATGTAGATGACCCTGTGCTGGCCTGTGATCATGCAGTCCTGTTGAAGCGCGCCGTCAAAGCCGCAGCATTAAGACACGGCTTCGTCGCCTGTTTCATGGCGAAACCCTTCGCCGAAGATGCAGGCAATGGCCTGCATATTCACATGAGTCTGGTCGACAAGAACGGTAAGAATTACTTTTCGCATGACAAGGACAATCTTGCCGTTCCGCCATTCTCGGCGCGACTCCGCTACGCGGTAGGCGGCTTGCTCAAAACGATGCCGGAAGCAACTGCCATCTTTTCGCCGAATGCTAATTCGTACCGACGCTTGTTGCCCGAAAATTTCGCACCGGTTGATACGAACTGGGGCGTTAATCATCGCGTCGTGTCAGTACGCATTCCGCAGGCCGACAAGAAGAACCTGCGATTCGAACATCGCGTCGCCGGCGCCGACGCGAATCCCTACCTGGTGACCTCGGCAATCGTCGCCGGTGTGCATTACGGGCTGAAGAACAAGGTCGATCCCGGCCGCATGGTTGAAGAAGGTCAGACCATCAACTTGAGAACGCGAATTCCTGATCGCTGGGACGCGTCGCTACAAAAGTTCTCGCGCAGCAAGATTTTGCCGGAATACCTCGGCGATAGATTTTGCAAAGCATTCCTGATCAATCGGCGAGCCGAAGAAAAGAAATTTCACGACAGTGTCAGCGCGCTCGATTTCGAGTGGTATCTGCGCTCGATTTGACTCAGTCTTTTTCCTGCGCACGAGCAAGATCCTGCTCGATCGATCTGCCAGCGCCCCAGTAACACAATGCCGCAATCGGCAGCCCCACGGCACTGACAAGGAGCAATGCAGAGCGCATCGACTCGGTGCCTTGCGTGGCCGCCAGAGCATCGCTCACGAATCCGGTCAATGGCTGTCCGATCAACAGAGCAATCACATTCAGAATCAGCAAAATCAGCGACGACGCGACCGCTCGCATGCGCAATGACACCAGGCTCTGAGTCTGACCGAGAACCGGCGCCAGGTAGAAGTTGGAAATGATCGAAGGGATGATCAACAGCAACAGGCACCAAAACATGCTGCTCGACAGGAATACGCCAGCATTAAAAAGTGTCGCGAGCAGCGTGGATACGGCCAGGAAGCCAAGTGCCTTGCGATGGCTGTGTCGTCCGATTCGATCAACGATATAGCCGCCCATGAAAAAGCCGATGCCACCGGCGATTCCGTAAATCAGACCAAGCCATACCCCGATCGACGTAGTACCGACATCGAAACTTCGCGTCAGAAAACTCGGCATATTGAAAATAATTGAGTAGCCGACCCAGGAACTGAGGCCAGAACCGATTGCCATGTAGACGAACGATCGCCTGCGCATCAGGAATGTCCAGACTTCAGCCATCGTGGGTTGATCGCCACTGTCACTGCGTTGTTCTGACGCGCCACGCGCCGGTTCCTGAATCGTGAATCTCACAACTAAGGCTAACAACAATCCAGGCAGGCCGACCGCGAAGAAGGTCTGTCGCCAGCCAACATTTTCGACGAACCAGCCACCCGCGAGGTAGGCGAACATGACGCCGGCCGAAATGCCCAGCGTGTAGACACCCATTGCAGCCGAACGCTGCTCTGGCGGGTACATGTCTGCAATCATGGAATGTGCAGGCGGGCTGCAACCGGCCTCGCCAATACCGACACCCACGCGAGCCAGCGCAAGCTGCCAGAAATTCGCAACCACGCCGGAAATCGCCGTCATGCCGCTCCAAACTGCAACGGCCAAAGCAATCAGGTTTCGCCGGTTGCTGCGATCGGCGTAACGCGCGATTGGCACTCCGAGCGACACATAAAACAGTGCGAATGCGGTACCAGTCAGCAGGCCGAGTACGGTGTCGCTAACGGCAAACTCGGCCTTGATCGACGGCAGCAGGATCGCAAGGATCTGCCGGTCGATGAAATTGAACATGTAGACAATAGCGAGGATCGCCAGGGCATAGCGCCGCTGCGCAAGGGACATCTGCGATTTGATGTCGTTAGTCTTGATTTGCATCGGGCTCTGGTGGCGCTACTGCAGCGGAATCCTGGCGACGTGGATCCGACGCACCACGAAACCAACCGTCCTTGAATGCGACAGTCTGCAAGCTGGTGAATATTGACCGCCTGCGCGCGATTTCGTGTCCACGCGACTCCAACTCACGCACGGTATCCGGGCTGAATCCGTCTTCGAGCAACAGCTGGTCTGGGTACCACTGGTGATGCAATCGCGGTGCGTCCGAGGCATCGGCAATGCCCATTCCATGGTCGATTACGTTGACTATCATCTGCAGCACAGCGGTAATAATCCAACCGCCGCCCGGACTGCCGGTAGCAAACCAGGGCTCGCCAGCGTCGAAAACTATGACCGGCGTCATCGAACTCAACGGCCGCTTGTTTGGAGCGACAGCATTCGCTTCGCCACCAAGAAGTCCGTAGACATTTGGCACACCCGGCTTCGAAACAAAATCATCCATTTCGTTATTGAGCACAAAACCTGCTCCGTCCACGGCGATACCGGAGCCGTACGAGGTATTGAGTGTGTAGGTATTCGACACAACATTACCATCGACATCCATCACCGAAAAGTGAGTGGTATCCCTGCTTTCATCAGCAACGGGCTCACCCGCCAAGACCTGGGCAGACGCGGTAGCTTTTTCCATGTCCACCTCGACTGCCAGCTCGCTGGCGTATTCTTCGCTTGTCAGCCAGGCAACTGGAACATCGTAGAAGTCCGGGTCGGCAAGATGCTCACTTCGATCGGCGTAGGCAAGACGCATCACCTCCGCCAGCACGTGGATCGCATCCGCGCTGCCCGCACCCATTTCAGTAATATCGAAGTGCTGCAAAATATTCAGCATTTGAATGACGTGCACGCCACCGGAACTGGTAAGCGGCATAGCAACGATCTCGTAGCCTCGATAGTGACCGCGAATCGGTTCGCGAATTTCCGGCTTGTAGGCTGCCAGTGACGCCTTGTCGATGAGGCCGCCGCCGCGCTCCATCTTCGCGATGATCTTCTCGGCAATTTTGCCCCGATAGAATGCATCTGGGCCGTCATCGGCGATCAGCTGTAGCGTATGCGCCAAATCGGATTGAACTAACCGCTCGCCCATCTCGTAGGGCTCGCCGTCCTTCTTGTAGAGGTATGCGCACGTTGTCGCATCGCGACAGTTGCGCTGCTGCGCAGATTTCAGCTGATTCGACAGATCGCGAGTAACGACTATGCCATCGCGTGCGAGCGCGATCGCCGGTTCCAGCACTTTGCTCCAGGGCAAACGACCGAATTTCTGATGCGCCAGGTGAAAACCGGCGACAGTCCCGGGCACGCCCGACGACAACAAGGAATCTTTGGCCAATGAACGGTCGGCGTTGCCTTCACTATCGAGAAACATATCTCGCGTCGCACCCAGTGGCGCCATCTCTCGATAGTCGATCGCTATTGTCTTACCGGACTCCGCGTCGTGATACAGCATGTATCCACCACCAGCAATGTTGCCGGCGCGCGGCAATGTGACCGCTAGTGAAAATCCGACTGCAACCGCCGCATCGATCGCGTTACCACCGTCAGCCAGGATCTGCGCACCGATTTCCGAGGGCACGCGATTCTGCGAAGCAACCATGCCAGTTCGACTGTATACCGGGTGATGTATCTGGTCATAACTGGCAAGCGCCTGTGCGTGCGCCATCGTCGCAGGCAACAGTGAGCAAGCCAGGAAGACCAGCAGCAGGCGTGGCTGCATTAGCAGCACTCTCAATGATTAAGGAAGAACAGACTTGAATATAAAGAAGAACAGGATCGAGAGGAAGGCGCCGGCAGGAATCGTCACTACCCATGACACCAGGATTCGCCCGACGACTCGCAGATCAATCGCTTCAATACCGCGTGCCAGACCAACACCCAGCACCGCACCCACCAGTGTGTGCGTGGTGGAAATCGGTATACCGGTTCCCGATGCGATAACAATTGTCGTCGCGGCCGCCAGTTCCGCTGCAAAGCCACGGCTCGGCGTTAGCTGAGTGATTTTCTTGCCAACGGTCGCGATTACGTGTCGGCCGAAGGTCGCTAGGCCAACCACGATGCCCCCACCGCCGATAATTAAAACCCACGCAGGCACGGCGGCCTTGGCTGAGATAGTGCCGGTTGTTGCAACACTGATGACAGCCGCTAGTGGGCCGATGGCATTGGCAACGTCATTCGACCCATGTGCGAACGCCATGCCGCAAGCGGTAACGATCATAAGTACACCGAATACGCGCTCTACCGTATAGAAATGCTGATGTTTCTCCGCCTTTGGATCAGGCTGAATTCTGTTAATAAACAACGCACCAACAACGGCAATCGCCACGGCAATGCCGATCGCGAGGAGATAGCTGTCTGTCAGACTGATATCTAGTCCAACGTGTTTCAGGCCTTTGAGGATCGTTACCAGCGTGATCGTGAACGCGGCCAGGAAAATGTAGACCGGCACATAGCGCTTGGCCATCGCCAGTGGATCTTCGTGGCGCAGAATCAGCTTTTGTACGGTCAGGTAAATGAGATAAGCGATAAACCCGGATGTCACCGGCGAAACCACCCAACTCATGACAATTGTGCCGACTTTGCTCCACTGCACAGCGTCAACGCCGATACCGACCGCGGCGAAACCGACGATCGCACCAACAATCGAGTGGGTTGTCGACACTGGCCAACCCTTGCGCGACGCGATTAGCAACCAGGACCCAGCCGCAAGCAATGCCGCGAGCATGCCGTATACCAACAGTTTTGCGCCGTCGTCCATGGTCATCAGGCCGTCGGTATCAACGATGCCTTTACGAATGGTGGACGTTACCTCGCCTCCGGCAAGAACAGCACCGAGAAATTCGAATATGGCCGCAACCAGGATCGCTTGCTTGATGGTGAGGGCTTTCGATCCGACCGACGTAGCCATCGCATTAGCAACGTCATTGGCACCGATACCCCAGGCCATGAAAATACCGAACAGCGCGGCCAGGGTTATATAAACAATCTCAGCTTCCATTGATCATCCTCGAAGAAGTCGGGGTACTGAAAGAGAACCAGAAAATATTAGTGAGATAACAGCAGTTCCAGGCGGCGGCCGACGCGCTCGGCCATATCCGCGATTTCGCCGGTGGTTTCGATGACCTGGTACATAAAAATCGCATCTACCGGGTTCAGCGTTGATTCAATTTCAAACAAGGCTCCACGCAGCGCCGCTTGCTTGTCGTCGGTGTCCGTTTCAATTTGGTCTAGCTCTTCGATCAGACCCGATACAAGCTCGACTTCAGCACCACGAAAACCTGCCGTAAACAACTCATCGAGTTCGCGCACGCTCTTGCGGGCCTGCTTGGCGGCATCAACGTTGCGTTCAACAAATTCAAGAAACTGTGCAGAGATTGAAGAGGGAATCTGCATCTTGCGACCCAGCACAATGCCTGACACATCCTTGGTGCGATTCGCGATCTTGTCCTGCACCAACAGCAGTTCGAGCAAGTCTTCACGAGGCACCGGCATAAACAGGCTCTTCGGCAGGCGCAGGCGAATTTCCTTTTTCAGGTCGTCGGCTTCATGCTCGAGACGTTCAATTTCACCGCGATACTTGAGCGCTTTGTCCCAGTCTCCGGCTACCGCCGCGGGGAAAAATTCGTTGAGTTGCTTTGCACATGAATAAGCCAGGCCAATGTGCTCTTCGAGCGGCTTGACGGGCGATGAACCGAAGATATTTGCCAGCATGTTTGCCATCAGGCTGCGACCCCTTATTGTTATTTTTCGCCATCCTAACATAGCGCATTCGTCAGCCCGCAAGCATTTTCCCTGCCCGCAACGAAGCGCCGATTGGCAACACCTGCAGGTGCTGCATGCTACACTCTGCAACCCTTTGAAATCAGGCACTTGGCTCCATGAATCACTGGCTAATGAAGTCGGAACCCGACGTTTACAGCATCGACGATCTGCAACGCGATGGTCGCGAGATGTGGGACAGCATTCGCAACTACCAGGCACGCAATATGATGCGCGATGACATGCGAATCGGTGACGAGATCTTTTTTTATTATTCGAACTGCAAAGAGCCTGGCATCGTCGGTATTTCCCGGGTCTGTAGTGAGCCGTATCCCGATCCAATTCAGTTCGACGAATCGTCGCGTTACTTTGATCCAAAAAGTACGCAAGAAAATCCGCGCTGGATACTGGTCGATGTCGAATTCGTCAAGAAATTCGACCGCATCATTTCGCTACGTGAAATCAAGTCACACCCTGAATTGGAAGATATGATTCTGACGCGTCGCGGCAATCGGCTGTCAATCATGCCGGTCGAAGACCGCCACTGGGATTTCATCCTGTCGCTGTTGTAAGCGGGACTGCGGGTGACTACGTTTCTGGCGTCAACAGCGACTGAATTTTCGCGGCACCGCCCAGCGCCAACATGATCACAAGGTCGCCGGCACCGGCCCATTCCATCGCAGCGGCCAATGATTCTGTCTCTTCGTCGAAGTGTTCGACCTGGTCAGCACTGGCTCCCTGCTGAAGCAACTCATCCTTGATGATGGCAAAGACCTCTCCTTCTCCCCGGCCACGGTGGTAATCGGCAAGCTCAGAGACAATGACTTTGTCCAGACCGATTGCCCAGGCATCACGAGCCAGTTCACGAATCGCCTGGTCCGGTCGGTCCCCGGCCTGACCAAAGCACAACACACGACGCTTGGCGGGCAATGCCTGTGCCATGCCGAACAAGGCCTGCATCGCATGCGGATTGTGCGCAAAGTCAACCAATACCTTGTAGCCATCGACATCATGGACATTGCAGCGACCGGGATTATCGTCCTGCGACATCGACATTAGCCCGGATCTTACGTCCTGCAGGTCCGCGCCAAGGCTCATCGTTAACGCAGCGGCCGCCAGGCAATTTGCAACGTTGTGTCGTGCCGCACCATCGAGCGTGATGGCTATGTCAGATGGACTGCAAATGACATCGCGCGACTCGCCTGCCAGCATCACCAGGTCCGGCTCATCCAGTACGAAAGCAGTCCCGCCCGCAGCGACGTGCTGCTCGACTCTTTCATTATCTGCATGCAACGAGAACCAAATGATGTCGCCTGGGTACCTGTCCGCCTTCGAGACGAGCAATTTGTCGTCTGCGTTTAGAATCAATTTGCCGCAACCCACAACAGCCCGGCTGACGATCCATTTGATATCCATTAACTCTGCGAGATTCTGCGAGCCGAAATCGCCAAGATGATCTTCAGCGATGTTGGTGATTAACGCGACATCTGCAGCGTTAACGCCCAGACCACGACGCAGCAAGCCACCGCGTGCCGATTCCAGAATGGCAACATCAACTGACGGTTCCCGCAAAACAGCGCGTGCGCCGCCGGGTCCGGACCAGTCACCTCGGTCCAGAATCTTGTCGTTTACAGCAATCCAGTCGGTCGAGCTCAGGCCCACGTTTTGTTCTGCAGTTCGCATAATGTGAGTCGCGAGACGAACGGTCGTCGTCTTACCATTCGTACCTGTTACGAGTCCGATTGGTATGTCACCGAACTGCGACCAATCCAGTTTGCTAAGTTCAGGTATTTCCCGAACCGGCCAGGTCTTCGAGTGTTTGCCGAGGCCGACTGAAGCCTCGTCGTCATCCCACAGAAACGTACGGTCATTCGCATCCGCTTCGGCTGCCAGCTGCAACAGCTCTGCATTCGCTTCTTCCGCAATGGCCGCTCGAATGGCAGTAAGCGCCTCTTCGTAGTCGGGCGCAAGCGTGCCGTTCATTTCCGCTTCGCTGGCGGCCCAGGCCCATTCGTTGACTTCGGAAGCAGCGTACAAAGCGTCGATTGGCGCCGTGAAGAACAGGCTGACGCCCGCCGACAGGTAGGTCAGGCTTAAGTTGCTATCGTCCCAGCCAAGATCCTCAAGCATACGTTCAACATGCTTTGTCCACACTGGGACCAGCGCTTCAGCCTCCTTCGCGTCGCAGGCAACATCGAGAATCGCTCCGGGCACATCCGCGAGCAGGCTTGGGCCAGTCAGTCGCCGCGCGTCCAGAAATTCCACTAGTCGCCTTCTTCGCGAGCGATGCGAACGCCTCTTTCGTCGCTGATAATTTCGAGCTGATCATCAAGTTCAAAGCCTTCGAGGCTAGGCAGGTCCGCAACGGTTGGCGCTTTCTTGGTGGCTTCGTCGATTTTCGCGCTGGAATTGAAGTAAATGATCTGTTTCCAGGTGCGCTTGATGTTGTCAGCGAGCACCAGGACCAAATCGTTGGCTTCCGCCATCTCCAGCGCCCGGCTGGTTGCCTCCTGTTCATCGGGTATCACTTCGATACGATCGGCCGAAATGCCCTCTTCCAGCAGCTTGTTCTTCAACATGACTGCAACTTCGTCATCACCGCGGCCACGGGTATTGTCATCCCGGCGACATATGAAGTGGTCAAAGTGGCCACTCGCGATGCCGGCAATCTCGCGAATATCCTGATCACGGCGATCTCCAGGCGCTGCCAGCACGACGATACGCTTGCCCTCCGGCTCGAAGCGGTCAACCAGGTCGCACATAGCTGCGACGGCAGCAGGATTGTGCGCGTAATCAAGAATAACCTTGAACGGATGCTCGTTATAGATATTGGTTCGACCCGGCGCCTGGAAGAAGGTTGAATCGAAGGTTCGCAGACCGTGGCGAATGTCCTCAAGGCTGATATCCATGTTGTATGCCAGTGCCGCTGCGAACATGGCGTTCTGCACATTGTGCATCGCGCGCCCCTCAATGGTTGCAGGTATCAGGTGCGTCCAGACCAGCGGCGTGTGCCCGTCATTGTCGTAGATCGTGATCATGTGGCCGTTCATGCCCTGTTCCAGCACAAATGCCTGGCCCCCTGCCTGGATATGTTTCTTCACCAGGGGATGGGCTGGATTCATCGTGACGTAACAGAGTCGCGCCGCATCCGTGTAGTCCGCCATTTGCAGGCAGTTCGGATCGTCGGCGTTCAGAACAGCAGCGTCTTCGGCGATTTCCACAGGTACCCGTTTGATTTCGGCTAACTGCTCTAACGTGTCGATGCCGCGAAGTCCAAGATGATCCGCAGAGACATTGATACAGCATGCAACGTTGCATTTTTGGAAGCCGAGTCCGCTGCGCAGCATGCCACCGCGCGCGACTTCCATCACCGCGGCGTCAACTGATGGGTCGCGCAGGATCATCTGCGCCGATACGGGGCCGGTCATGTCACCCGACACGCTCAGCTTGCCGTCAATATAAACACCATCCGTCGATGTCTGACCCACCGTAAGCCCCGACATCTTAAGAATGTGCGCGAGCATGCGCGACGTCGTGGTCTTACCGTTGGTTCCCGTTACAGCGGCGAGCGGAATACGGCTCGGCGAGTCGGGCGGGAACAGCATGTTGATCACCGGGCCAGACACGTCACGTGGTGTGCCTTCGCTGGGAGCTACATGCATTCGGAAACCAGGCCCTGCGTTAACCTCGCAGATACCACCGCCGGTATCACGATACGACTCGGTGATATCGAAAGTCAGGAAATCCACGCCACCGATATCCAGCCCGATCGCCTTGATAGCGCGGATCGCCATTTCGCGGTTATCCGGATGGATAGTGTCGGTGACATCAATTGCCGTTCCGCCGGTCGACAGATTCGCGGTAGTTCGCAGATAGACCTCTTCGTCTTCCTTCGGCACCGTATCCTTGTCGTAGCCCAGCTTGGCCAGCAGCCGCTCCGCCTGATGATCAAACTCCAGCCGCGTCAAAACTTTCTCGTGGCCAACACCGCGGCGAGGATCCTCGTTGACGATGTCCACAAGTTGCTCAATCGTGTGTTTGCCGTCACCTACCACATGACCCGGCACACGTTTCGCCGCCGCGACCAGCTCGCCGTTCACGACTAACAAGCGGTGATCGAACCCTTCGAGGAAGGATTCAACAATAACGGTACGTCCGTGCTCGGCCGCTTTTTCGAAAGCAGTCTCAACTTCGGATTGCGATTTCAGATTAATCGAAACACCGCGACCGTGATTACCGGACAAGGGCTTGAGTACGACCGGATAGCCGATGCGCTCTGCGGCACGCACTGCATCGCGCGGGCGGCGAACGAGACGTTGGTTCGGCACCGGCAGACCCAGGTCACGCAGAATGCCATTGGTCTCTTCCTTGTCGGACGCGAGTTCTACCGCAATATTGCTGGTACGCCCCGTGGTCGTCGCCTGAATTCGATGTTGGTAACGGCCGTGGCCAAATTGCACCAGGCTGTACTCGTTTAGGCGCAGCCAGGGAATGTCCCGCTCCTCCGCTGCATCAATAAGTGATTGTGTGCTGGGACCGAATGCACGTCGTTGCGCGTAGCGAATGTAGTCATCGCGCTCCTCGGTAAAATCCCAGTCGTCACCGGGCGCATCGTCGGACTGAAGCTTCTTGGGTAGCAGACTCTGGATGAGCTTCAATGCCAGCGAACTCGCCTCCCGGCCTACGGGGACGTCCTTGTACTGAAAGACCATGTTGTAGTGGCCGGGCTGACCTTCGATAGAACGCGTTCGGCCAAATGTAACGGCCGATCCCGCAACATTTTGTAATTCGATGGCTACGTGTTCCATGACATGGCCGAGCCAGGTGCCTTCGTCTTCGCGCAAGCGGCGCACAAAGCCGCCAGGTTCTTTATAGGAGCAGCCGTGCTCGTGCAGGCCCGGCAAGGCGTCCAGTAATGGCGCCACGAAGTCCTCGCCAAGCTTGCCGGTCGGCCAGTTTTCCAGTTCTCCAAGATCCAGCACATGCCGGACCACTGGAAAATGCGCGTACACGTTTGGCCCAACATAGACGTTGGTGCTGACAATCTTCATTTCTGTTCCTGCCTTTCTTTTTATTCTGTACTTACTCTGGTGCTGCCTCTTCTATTCAGGCGCAGCCGCTCGCGACGCAATATCGAAGCGGCCGCCAGCAACCAGAATGTGCAGCTTGACCCCAATCAAGCTGACCGGCTCACCACGGCGCGCCTGGTCCATAGAAGAATAGCTCAGATCGGTGGGATCTATCACCGTAATACCACCACTTCCGACGACTTCCAACTCGTCTCCCGGGCTGATAAAGGCGGCAGTATCCTCGTCCAGACCAATGCCCACAGCGAACGGATTGTAAGCCAGAGCGGTCAGCAGGCGGCCAAGACGGTCTCGCTGACGAAAATGCTGGTCGATAATGAATTTGTTGGTCAGGCCCAGCCCAGGCGCCATCGTGACCAGATCCGGGCTAGGCGTCGCACCTTCGTAGCCGCCGGCAATCATGTGTTCCGGGACGAACGCCGCGCCAGCCGACGTGCCGGCAACGTGCATGCCGGTCGCATTGCGGCGGCGGATCAGCTGCGCGACTGCAGTACCGCCAAGAGTGGTCGAGAGTCGCAGCTGGTTGCCGCCGGTCAGGAAGATGCCGTCCGATTTCTCAATGTAATCAAGGTACTCGCTGTTGTCGCAGTCCTCGCGAGTCTCGAACGGCAACACTTGCGCATGTTTTACGCCGATTTTGCGGAACAGCTTTTCATAATTTCGACCCGTGTCTTCGAGTTCGGATGCGGTCGGAATAATACTGATCCTGGCCTCGTCGCCACCACATAATTCGATGAATCGATCGAGAATCTCGGGATTGTTGAGCTTTTCTTCGGCGCCGCCTATCGGGATGATATAGCCGCGCTCTTCGTTATTGTTTTGGTCTGCTGGGCACATGAATCAGCCGGTCGGAGCCGGGGTGGCAAAAAAGGCCGGTATTGTACCTGAGGATTCTCGTAAACTCTGCCTATGACCAACGAAACTCCACTCGGCAAAGCCACATACTACTCGGATCGATACGATCCGAGCCTGCTATTTGCGATCCCGCGCTCGGATAGCCGTGGCGTCCTGGGCCTGGGCAATGAACTCCCGTTTAACGGTTGCGATATCTGGACGGCCTGGGAGATCACCTGGCTCAATTCCGCAGGCGTCCCGCAGGTCGCCTCAGCTGAAATCCTGGTCCCGGCCTACTCACCCTTTCTGGTCGAATCCAAGTCGCTGAAACTGTACCTGGGATCGTATGCAATGACCCGGGTCGATAATCTTGTCAGCCTGCGGCAAATGATTGAAAAGGACCTGAATGACTGTACAGGCGATGTCGTTGAGCTGCGCCTGCACGCCGGCGGCGATGACACCGATATCGTTGAATTCGACGGCACCTGTATCGACAATACCGATGCTGAGTGCTGCATTTATGACGTCGACCCAACGCTCTTAAACAGCGGCGACGGGCGTGTCGCCGAATCACTGCATTCACATGTGCTGCGTAGTTTGTGTCCGGTTACGGATCAACCAGACCTGGGCAGCGTGATGGTTACCTATGAAGGACCGAAAATAGATCCGGATTCTTTACTCCGATACATCGTTTCATTTCGCCAACACAACGACTTTCACGAGGCTTGTGTTGAACGCATGTTTTTGGATATCGCCGAGCGCTGCGGCCCGGAAAAGCTGACGGTATACGCGCGCTACCAGCGCCGAGGCGGAATCGACATCAACCCGTTTCGCTCGAATTTCGAAGCTCCACCCAGTCGGTTGCGCTTGCGCCGACAGTAAGTGGATTTCACGCTTTATTGGTTCATGTTTCCAGTCGCGATCATGGTCGCGACCTGCGCCATGCTCAGTGGCATCGGCGGCGCCGCATTATTCACGCCAATTTTTGTGCTCGTGTTTCCGCTGCTGGGGCCAGAGTACGTACTCGAATCAACACTCGCTGCCATCGCAGCCGCATTGATTACGCAAACCTTTGGTTTCTTGTCCGGTTTTATCGGTTACTACCGACGAGGTCTTATCGACTACGGACTGGCCTGGCGATTTATCCGGATTGCAGTACCCGTCTCGATTCTAGGCGTCTGGGTGGCGAGCACCCTGCCCGACTGGGTATTGCTTGCCGGTTACTCGCTTCTGGTCTGCGCATTGGCTGTGGTGCTGTGGCAACGCGCTGGAAGTAAGGATGATCCCGAAACCGCCTTGGGCGTCAGCTACGGTAAGACGATCGTCGATTCACGCGGCGAGCAGTATCACTATGAAGCGCCTCGCCTTGGGGCCGGTAACTATGCGCTGACGAGCGCCGGCGCCTTTCTAACCGGACTCGTATCAGTCGGAATCGGGGAAGTCACGGTTTCGCAATTGACGCACAAGCGCATCCCGATTGCCGTTGCGGCCGCGACGTCCGTGATGATCGTTTCGGTCACCGTATTGTTCGCGTCGTCAAGTCACGCCGTGCAGCTCATTCGCGGCGGCGGCTGGAATGCCGTGCCCTGGGATCTGCTGGTTTGGGACATTCCGGGCGTTCTGATCGGCGGGCAGATTGGGCCACGCCTGCAAGGCCTCGTGCCGCAACACACGATGCGGCGGGCAATCGCACTACTGTTTGTTATCCTCGCAATCGCTATGCTGGGCGTAGCAGCAACCAGAATGTCTTAACAGAGAGTCATGCCTGAGCAAGCTTCAGACACACGAATATTTGAGATCGGTGCGGAGCAGACGCCGATTATCGTTATCGACAATTTTGTCGATGACCTCGACGGCTTGTTGCAGACGGCACGGCAGCAAGATTACGCAAGCGACACAACGTTTTATCCGGGCGTGCGCTGCCAGCTGCCGGAAAGCTACACGCAAGCGGCTTTAGAGCGACTCATACCATTGATATGCAGCACCTACGGCGCACGGGAAAGCACAAGTTATGAGCTCTACCACAACGTCTTCAGCTTGCTCGCACAGCCGCCGGAATCCTTGTCGATGCTGCAGCGCATTCCGCACTTCGACACGACCAGGGACTACTACTTCGCGTCCGTACACTACTTAAGCCCCGGCCAATTTTGCGGCACGGGTTTTTTTCGGCACCGGCCGACGGGCTTTGAGCGTGTGTCGACGGAACGCCATACGGCTTTCGTCGGAGCCGCCAAACGACACATGCTCTCGCACGGCGAGCCGCCGCCAGGCTACATTAATGCGTCAACCGATCACTTCGAGCTTATCGGCGAGATTGAGTATCGGCCGAATCGAATCGTGCTCTACCCCGGCAACCTGTTGCATTCAGGGATGGTGGTACCGGAACGAGATTTGAATCTGGATCCGAACAAGGGCCGGCTGACGGCCAACCTGTTTCTCGACTTTGATATTGAGGAGTAAGGCCCCAACGCTAGCCTTGCATGTCTTCCAGCTCGACGCCGCGCGTCTCGTGCACCATCTTCACGACGAAGAATACTGAGATCAAGGCGGCGATCGTATAGAGACCGTACGCGCCGGCCAGGCCGACTGACGCCAGGAGTATCGGAAAGGTAATCGTGATGCCGAAGTTCGAGCTCCATTGCGCCAGTCCGCTGACGGCGAGACCGGTGCCACGAATTTGATTCGGGAACATCTCGCCAAGCATGACCCACATGACCGGGCCCCAGGAGCTGTTAAAGAACACGACGTAGGCATTCGCTGCGATCAGCGCGAGCGGGCCGAAGAACTGATCGAGCTGCAGTGAACCGTCGGCGGCTGTGCTCGCGTTCGCAAACGCAATGACCATTAGCGCGAGCGATACTGCCATACCGATCGATCCAATCAGCAGTAGCGGCTTGCGACCAATTCGATCCACTAACAGCAATGCCACGATGACCGCTGCGATACTCAGTCCACCACTGACGACATTGATTAGCAGCGCGTCGGCCTCGGTAAATCCAACGGACTGCCAAAGTACAGCGCCGTAGTAAAACACGACGTTGATACCGACCAGTTGCTGAAACGTAGCGAGACCTATGCCGACCCAGACCAGGCGGCGAATTTTGCCCGTTTGCGGATCCAGCAAATCTTTAAGTTGCGGCTTGTGGTGATCCGCCGCCAAGGACGCATCAATCTCTTCGACTTTGCGTTTCGCTTCGGCCGCACCGCTCAATCGTGTCAGTACCGCGGTTGCTTGCTGCCGTTGCTGGTTCAAGACCAGGTAACGAGGACTCTCCGGAATCAGGAACAGGGCCAGCAGGAATATCGTCGCAGGCAAGATCTCGATCCAGAACATCCACCGCCAGGCCTCAAACCCAAGCCACAACTCCGTGACCGAAGATCCCGCGGCGCCCGCGAGCGCGTAGTTGCTGAGGAATGCGCAAAACAAGCCACTGATGATTGCGATTTGCTGCACCGTCGCCAGCGCACCGCGATATCGCGCAGGCGCGACCTCGCTGATGTAGGCCGGCGCCAGGATGCTGGCTGCGCCGACCGCGAGCCCGCCGAGTATTCGATAGACGACAAACTCGAAGGAACCGCCGGCGACCCCGGAACCCCAGGCGCTGACGATAAAAAACACGGCCGCGACGCGCATGATCGCGCGCCGCCCATACGCGTCGGCCAGCCTGCCCGCGAAGTAGGCGCCGACCGCACAGCCGAGCAGCATCGATGCCACATTGAAGCCGGTACCAACGCTGTCGGACTCGAAAGCGAGCTGTAGGCCGTCGACGGTGCCATTGATGACACCACTATCGAAACCGAACAAGAAGCCGCCCAGGGTTGCTATGCAGCTAACAAAGACAACGAAGACGGTGTGGTTTTCAGTTGCGGCCGCCGAGTTCATGTGCGTACCGGCTCCTCTCAAGCAATACCTCGCATTATGTAGTCGTTGATCAGATTCTCGACCAACTCCTGCTTGCCGCTTATCTGTTCCGGCTCGCCCTGCGCAGCCGCGATATCACGTAGATCACCGAGACCGAGCTCACCATTCTCGAATCGCTTGCCGTCGCCGCTGTCAAAGCTTGCGTAGCGACCCGCGCGCAACTCACTAGAACGCGGATCCTGCAGAATCTTGTCGGCAATCACGAGACCGCTAGCGAAGGCGTCCATGCCGCCAATATGGGCGATGAACATGTCGTTCAAATCCGTTGACTCACGTCGAACCTTGGCGTCGAAGTTAAAGCCACCGCTGCCGAGGCCACCCGCCGCAAGCACAATCATCATGCCGTGAACGCAGTCGTACAGATCAGTGGGGAACTGGTCGGTATCCCAGCCGTTCTGCGGATCACCTCGATTCGCATCGATAGATCCCAGCAGCCCAGCATCGGCACTCATTTGTAGATCGTGTGCAAAGGTGTGGCCAGCGAGGGTCGCGTGATTCGCCTCAATGTTAAGTTTGAAATCGCCGGCCAGGCCATGGTGGCGCAGGAAACCGACGACAGTTTGTGCATCGAAGTCATACTGATGCTTCATCGGCTCCATGGGCTTTGGCTCGATCAGGAAGGTGCCTTCAAAACCGATCGACCGACCGTAATCGCGTGCTTTTTCGAGGAACATTGCGAAATGTTCCAGCTCGCGTTTCGTATCGGTGTTTTGCAGACATGCATAGCCTTCGCGACCGCCCCAGAACACGTAGTTTTGTCCACCGAGCTCGGTCGTAGCATCGATCGCCGCCTTAACTTGCGCAGCGGCACGTGCGACAACTTCGAAATTCGGGTTTGTCGCAGCACCATTCATGTAGCGCGGGTTGGAAAACGCGTTGGCGGTGCCCCACAACAGTCGCATGCCGCTCGCTTCCTGGCGTTCCTTGGCAAGGTCGACGGTCAACTGCAGATTCTTCTCAGACGCCGCGACGCTGTCGCCCTCCCAGGCCATGTCGAAGTCGTGAAAACACCAGTGCGGTACGTTGAGCTTCGTAAAAAACTCAAACGCCGCGTTCATTTTCTCAGTGGCGTTGGCAACCGGATCGCCGGCGACGGCCCATGGGTGCTCGCGCGTGCCCGGCCCAAATGGATCACCGCCGCTGGCGCAGAAGGTATGCCAATAGCAGACCGCATAGCGCAGGTGATCTTCCATCGTCTTGCCGGCAACAAGGCGACTCGCGTCGTAGGCTTTGAATGCCATGGGGTTGTCCGACTCCGGTCCTTCGTACTGAATCTGGTCAACGCCCGGAAAATACGTTGTATCGCCTGTAATCACTGTTCGGGTCATGCTTCTGCCTCTGTACTTGCCAAATTTGCTATCGATATCAGCTATAGAGCTCGGCGACTTTTGCTGCCGAGCGCTGATACTCGCTGTAGGTTTCATTGTAAAAATTGACGGCCGAAGGTCGCGGGTCACGGCAGCGCGCTTCGTCATGCGTCAGGTGCTCGGCGACAAACGCACCGAGATCATCGTTGGTGTTCTGCAGCATCGCCAGTGCCTGCAACGCTGCTCCAAACGCCGCCCCTTCATTGTCTTCGAGCACCGTGACGGGCGTATTGAAGACATCGGCAACAATCTGGCGCCAGGTATCGCTATTGACGCCGCCGCCGGTGAGTACGATTTCGTTTGCGGTAATACCGAGCGCGTGCATCTCGTCGTAGCCGAACCGCAGCGCATAGGTCGCGCCCTCGATCGCCGATCGGAACAAATTGGGCTGCGTTGTATTGCGACTATCCAGTCCGAGTACGACGCCCCGTGCGTTCGGCAAATTTGGTGTGCGCTCGCCGTTAAAGTACGGCACCGTCATGACACCGTTCGACCCGCGCGGCGCCGCCTGCACCTGCGCTTCGAAACTTGCGATGTCTGCGCCGACCAAGTTGCGCATCAGTTCGGTGCTAACCGTGCAATTCATCGTGCACAACAACGGCAACCAGCCGCCGGTTGATGAGCAGAATGCCGCGATATTGCCCTTGGGATCTACGACGGGTGAATCGGCATAGGCGAACACAGTGCCCGACGTACCGAGGCTAACGGTTACGACTCCAGGCACGACATTACCGGTACCGATCGCGCCCATCATGTTGTCGCCACCCCCAATCGACACCGGCACACCGGCCGGCAAACCCAGGTCTTCGGCTACCGATGGCAGCAATGTGCCAATCGCGTCATTGCTAACGCGTACCTCCGGCAGGCATTCGGCAAGATCGCGGTCCGGATCAATTGCGCGTAGCATTTTCTCCGACCAGCTGCGGGACCGGACATCCAGGAATCCCGTGCCGGACGCATCGCCGGCCTCCATGCAGCGTTCACCGGTCAGGTAAAAATTCAGGTAGTCATGCGGCAGCATGATGCTCTCCATCTGCTGGTACATCGTCGGGTGATTATTCTTGAACCATTGCACCTTCGATGCGGTGTATCCCGGCACGATGGCGTTACCAACTTCCTCAATGCACGCATCAACACCACCGAACGCGTCCATGATTGCTGCGCACTCCGCGCCTGTTGACGTGTCGCACCACAGTTTGACCGGTGCTTGCACTTCGCCAGACTTGTCGAGCGGCACGAAGCCGTGTTGCTGACCCGAGACGCCAATCGCTGTAACGCTCGCCCGTACTCCTTTCCCGACTTGCTGCAAAGCTTGTTGCAACGCGTGCGTCCACCAATGCGCCTGTTGCTCGGCGACGCCGGCATCGGTTTGGTAGATGTCCAATGGTGCACTTTCGACGGCCACAGATTCACGTGCCTCGTAGTCATAAAAAATGACTTTGACGCTTTGCGTGCCGAGATCGATTCCTAAAACTGTCGCCATGCTGCTCTTGTTATTCGTGATTGCAGAGAATGTTTTGTAAACGTTTACATTTTATACATGGTTACTCATGGAAGACAATCAGAATTCGTCGATTCCTTCTGAAAAATGCTATTTTTCAAACACTTAAAAACGAAAAAGTTAGTACTGATCGCTGCCGATAACGGTCTCCAGCCGCCAGCCGCGCGGACCCAAATGCGGGTTGATTTGGCGTATCCGGAAAGCGCTGGGCTTCGAGACACAGACCGGCACGTGCCGCGAATGGGTCCCCTAGCGAGTCGCCCGTATACACCTGGAGTCCTGGCTGCGTCGTCGCCAGATCGAGCTGCAAATCACCAAGACCTGACCGTAGTTGTGCCGCGACGCGACCTTCATCTGGACCGTCGCGCAGAACGTAGTTGTCGTCGTACGATTCGGACCCGAGTCGGCGCCAGTCACGTAGGTCGTACTTTGTTTGTGCGACCGACTGGACGTCACCCGTAGGAATTCCGGTTGTGTCCAGCGGCGTGTAATCGTCAGCCAGCACGCGTAGCTGGTGCGCTGCGAGGTCGCCACCGAGATTGAAATAGCAGTGATTTGCCAGGTTGACGACGGTGTCGCGATCGGTCGAAACGATGAAATCGATAGCCAGGCTCCACCCATCGAGCCACTCGTAGTTGATCTCGAAGACCCGATTGCCAGGAAACCCGTCTACCTGGTCGGCGACGTGCAACCGACACAAGACCGAACCTCCCGCAGCGGACTCGACGACGTCGAAAATCCTGCGATGCAGGCCCAACTCCCCCGCGTGCAAACTGTGGGACGTTGTCGTTTCATTGGCGTCGAGCAGAAACTCGCGACCATCCAGTTCGAAACTCGCCGCTGCGATCCTGTTGGCAAACGGACCAACCGTCACGCCGACAAAATATTCGTCGTTGATATAGTCGCGCAGGTTCGCATAGCCAAGCACAACGTTGCGCCGGTTCCCAGCTAACGGAATGGTTAAGGCACGCACCGCTGCACCGAGGTTCAGTACTTCGAGCCGCAAGCCAGCGCTCGACTCCAAAACGGTAGTTTGTAGCTCAGATTCCTGTAGTGGTTCGCTCGCCAAAGATGCTTCCTTAGTAGTGCCAATTGCTACGCTAATTGTAAACGTTTACACTATTTTTCGCTTTTCAATACGGACAACCTTGCCAACAAACATGCAGGACGTATCCATTAAGGAAGTCGCGAAGCTCGCCGGCGTTTCAATTGCAACGGTGTCGCGCTGCGTCAACAATCCGGAAAAAGTCACCGAGCGTACTCGTCTTAAAGTTCAGGACGCGATCGTCAAGACCGGCTATTCGCCAAACACGCTTGCGCAGAGTTTTCGTCGCGGCCGTACGAATCTGGTCATGGTGGTATTGCCGTCCATCGGCGATCCATTCTTCACAGCGGTTATGCGAGGCATTCGCACCGCTGCCAAAGCCAAGGGCTATTCCGTCCTGATTGAAGAGACGCAGTTGAACACGATGACAGCCAACGAGATTAGCGCGATGCTGGTGTCACGACAGACTGACGGGATTATCTTGCTGGCATCGATGTCGCCATTCGGCACCGAAATCCTTTCCGCGAAAAGTCGGCGGCGGCTGCCCATAGTCGTAGGCTGCGAGAAAGTGTCGTCGGATCTTGCCGACCTTCCCAGTGTGCATATCGACAATGTCGCTGCTGCCAAAGACGCAACCAACTTTCTGATCACGCAGGGACACCAGCGCGTCGGCATGATTTTCGGTCAGGCGGATTCTTTGCTGACCAAGGATCGCGAACTGGGCTACCGCGCGGCAATGAAGCAGGCGAACCTGCCGATTCACGAAGGCTGGGTTGCCGCAGGTCAGATGTCGATTGCCGGCGCGCGCCAGGCCACTCGGGAACTCCTGAATCACCCGGAACGCCCTACCGCAATCTTTTGCGCCAATGATGAGATGGCGATTGGCTGCCTGCACGAGATCAAAGCGGCAGAATTACGGGTGCCGGACGATGTTTCGGTGATCGGGTTTGACGACATCCGCTATGCCGAAGTGACTGACCCGCCGCTAACGACGATCAGCCAGCCCGCTGAAGAAATTGGCGAACGTGTTATGTACCGGCTGTGTCGGCGCATCGAGGAAGGCCGTAGCAGCGACAACAACGAGTCGCTGATCGTGCCGCACAAACTGGTTGTTCGGCAGAGCGTCGCCAAACCCCGCTAGACGTAACTGAAAAACTCAAAGTCGGCATGCATGCGCCTGCCCGACGTGTCATTACACGTCAGGCCGACAAAAGCGCCCGTGAACTGCTCACCAAAAGCGACCCCGGCTTCGTCCGACAACAGGCTTTGGTCCAGCAACACCGGGATTTCGTTCCAGGCTTCCCCGTCAACGGACCAGGAGAACCTCAGTTCGCTATGGTCGACGCTGGCTCGCAAACCGATCGCCCCTGTCGCAGGCAATCGGATCCGCGCATCCTGAATTGGATAGGTCAGTTGCAGCGACGGCTCCGCTTCGCAGCTCATGATGCCGATATGTCGACCGACCTCGTCATCTGTCGAGATATACAAATAATGAAACTTGCGAGAGTTGTAATAACAAATGAGTCCGGCCAGCTGCTGGAACGACTGCGGTTGAAAATCAACCGACGTACTGGCCTGAAACTCGAAATCGGTTTGCCGCCTAGCGATCAAAGCCTGTTCGAACAAACTGCCGGGGGACTCTTTGCCATACAGGCGCAAGAATCCCTGGCGATCTTGCAGGCTATAGAAAGACTCGGGAAACGGCGTCCGCAACCACTGGTAAACAGGATTGAGTGTCGTGCCCGCAAAATCGTCGTAGCTAAATTCCTGCAGCGGCTCGGCAGCCGGTAGCGATGGCGCAGCCACATCAACTTCTGGCATGTGGCCGCCGCTCGCGAGTCGTAGCCAGCCGTCGTCAGTCCACTGCATTTTCTGAATGGCCGTTTCGCGACCCAGCGGGCACGATCGCGTCCCGGGTAGCGGCCGGCCACAAAGGTGAAACAGGTAAACCTCGCCGTTATCAAGTTCGACGAAATCCGCGTGCCCTGCTTTTTGCAGTGACCAATAAGGATCGTCGCGCGAAGTGATGATTGGCCCTTCAGGATCGGCTTCGTACGGCCCCAGGATATCCTTCGACCGCGCCATCGTGACGCAATGGCCGTAGCCGGTGCCGCCTTCAGCGGTGATCAAATAGTAATAGTCGCCACGCTTGTAGTGATGCGGCGCCTCAGTGAAATCGATACTGGTGCCGGCAAAAATGTGTGCCGGTTCACCGAGCAGCTTACCCGTCCCTGCATCAAACTCCTGCATCACAATGCCGTAAAAGAAACTTCGATCCGGGCGGTGGTCCCAGACGCAATTCGTGAACCACTTGCGGCCATCGTCGTCATGGAACAGCGACGGATCGAACCCGCTGGAATTCAGATAAATGGGATCCGACCAATCGCCATCAATGGTGTCGCAGGTGGTCAGGTAATTGTGCGTATCTTTGAAGTTGCCGTCGAAACGATTGACGTCGGTATAGCACAGCCAGAACCGATCATCTGCATAACTCAAGCATGGTGCCCAGACTCCGCAGGAATCTGGCTCACCGCGCATGTCCAACAGACTTGCCCGATTCAATGGTCGGGCCACCAGGCGCCAGTTTTCTAAATCCGTCGAATGGTAAATCTGCACGCCCGGGTACCACTCGAAGGTCGAAACGGCGACATAGAAGTCATCGCCCACCCGGCAAACAGACGGATCCGGATTGAATCCCTTAAGCACTGGATTGCGGATTTTGTTTCGCGACATCGTCGGCCTTGCTTGCTTCCCTGGGCACCAAGGTTACGCCTTGAACCCAGATTTGTAAACGTTTACAGTGGTTACTTCAGATCTTCGGCTTCGATAAAAATATTATTACTTTCAGGGGGTTAAGCTGAATGAAGAATTCTAGCAGACTATCGCGCGCCGCTGCAGAAATGACCTCGGTCGCAATGTTGCTGGTGCTATTCGGCTGTAACGCGTCATCGTCACAGCCAGAGGCAGCGACGACCGATGCTGGAGCAACGGAGGACGATGCGCGGTTGCTGATCATTGGCCAGGATCTCGATGCGATTCGCGGCTACATGGCGAGCGGCTGTTGCGCGGATCCTGACGCGTTAACCGCTTATCTCGATTTCTACGATCTGCTCAAGGCAGACGACTTTGGTGGCCTCGGCATAGATGCTGACGGCAACGAGCTTGATTTCGAATTGTCTTGGGGCGCGGGACCGGTCAGTGCCTACGCGACGGCTAAAGAGTTTGGCGTCGACAGCGTCGCGATTGGCCTGTCGATCAAGGAAAACGACCACCCTGGCGCGCTCGACCAACTGGTAGCGGGCGACCACGACGACAAGATTCTGCAACTTGCCAGGTACGGCTCAATGGTCGATGGAACCATTTATCTGAGAATTGGCTACGAGTTTGACGGTGCCTGGAACTATGGCTACGAAAACCGCGAGCGATTCATCAAGGCCTATCGACGCATCGTCGACGTCCTGGCCGAAGCCGGAGCCGATAATTTCGAGTACGTTTGGCAAGCGAGCGCAGCCGGTGTCGATGAGATCATTGATCGGGGCCACGAGGATGTTTCCGAGTGGTATCCGGGCGATGACTACGTGGACTGGATGGCGATTTCCTGGTTCATGAACCCGGATGAACGGTCGGTCGTCGATATCGATAACTTTGAGCCGATGACACCCGGCGAGCTCAGCGAAGAAGTGATCGAGTTTGCGCGCAGCAAGGGCAAACCGGTGATGATCGCCGAGGCCTCGCCGCAAGCGTTCGATCTGAATGAGAACTGGACGGCACATCATTCTGCAATATGGGACGGCGAATCGGGCAGCAGCAAACAGGACAAGTCGAGCGAAGAGATCTGGGAATACTGGTATGCACCGCTGTTCGCATTGATGTACGAGAATCGCGATGTGATTAAAGCGCTTGCCTACATCAACGTAGACTGGGATTCACAGCAGATGTGGGGGCCGCCCTACCCTGAAGGTTTCTGGGGCGACTCGAGACTGGAGACCAATGCGGAAATCGCGCACAAATTTAATGCAGCAATAGCTGCGTGGAAGTCGGTCGAATGAGCCAAACCGATCGCACGGCCATCTTTTACGCATCAGTTATCTCGTTGGGTGGCTTTTTGTTCGGCTTCGATGCCGCCGTAATCTCCGGTGTCGTCGGCTTTGTGACGACCGAGTTCGCGCTGAATGATTGGTGGATCGGCCTGGTCGTTAGCGCACCAAGTCTCGGCGCCATCCTCGCGGCGTTGACGGTAGGCCCGGTAGCAGACTACGTCGGTCGTAAACGCGTCATGCTGGTGCTCGCGCTGCTGTACACAGTGTCGGCCGTCGCCTCCGCGTTTGCGCCTGATGCGGCAACACTTGTATTCGCTCGATTCATCGGCGGCCTTGCGTTCGGCACCTTGATGCTTGCGCCCATCTATATCGCGGAACTCGCGCCAGCGCGGCTGCGGGGCCGCATGGTGTCAATCAACCAGCTAAATATCGTCGTCGGGTTTTCCGCTGCGTACTTTGCGAACTACTACATCCTCGGCGCGAGTCAGTCCGGCTCGGAGTTCGCCCAATCAATCGGGCTCGACGAGCACGCCTGGCGCTGGATGCTCGGTCTCGAGGCGTTTCCGGCCGCCGCCTACTTCTTCCTGATGTTGCTGGCGCCGGAGAGCCCGCGCTACCTGGTTCTGCAGGGCAAAGAGACTGAGGCACGCGAGATCATGGAGCGAATTGCGCCCGCTGATCGCATTGATCATTTGTTGAGTACGATTAAAGCAAGTTCGCGTGAGGCAACGTCGAAACTTGGCGAGAAGATCAAGGATATGTTCCGACCGGAGTTACGCATGATCCTCGTGGTTGGACTGATCGCCGGTATTGCGCAGCAGAGTAGCGGCATCAATGTCGTATTTTTCTACGCACCAACCATTTTTGAACAAAGCGGCGTCGGCACTAACGCGGCGTTTGCACAGGCCACCTACGTTGGCCTCATCAATGTCGTCTTCACATTGGTTGCGATGGCACTCGTCGATCGGCTCGGCCGCAAACCGCTCATGTTGCTAGGGCTGCTGGGCGTCGCGATCAGTATGAGCATCGCGGCTTATGGTTTTCACAAGGCCTACTACCAGCTACCGGCTGCAGACGTGCCGGCACTGGTTGCGGAGCAGCAGTTGACGGGCCTCGAGCAGATAGCTGATATACGATATGAAAACGATATCGACTTTAAGGCAGCGGCAAGCGCCGCTATCGGCGAGGCGGCGTTCAAGGAAAATGAGGCGAGCCTGATGCAGGTGGCCGTGAATATGAACCCAACGATCGTGCTGATCGGTATTCTCGGTTTCGTTGCATCATTCGCGTTCTCGCTAGGCCCTGTCATGTGGGTCCTGTTTTCCGAGATCTTCCCGAACCGCATTCGCGGCGTGTGCATGGCGTTCATGGGCATCGTGAACAGTGGCGTATCCTGGTTCGTACAGTTCATTTTTCCTTACGAACTATCGCGCCTGGGCAGCGCGGGCACCTTCTTTGTATTCGCGATATTCGCGGTGATTTGTTTTGTGTTGCTCGCAAAGCTGATGCCTGAAACCCGTGGCAAGTCCCTAGAGCAGCTCGAGGCTGAGCTCGCAACGAGACCGGCCTAGGGCAGTAGCAGGACGCCCTGCGTAGCAGCAGCGCTAGGCGCTGCGCTCTTCCACGACTGAGGATGTCGAGAATTGGTAACGCATATTGCGGTAGACGCAGACATCGGTGATGTCATCCGGCGTTCCTTTAGGCGCTGACCGGAAGTTTGTTGAGAAACGATACTGGCCCTTAATCGGTAGTACCCGATGCCAGGTATGACCGTGCAATAACACAAGCGTCCCTTTCCTGGGCCGCAGTACGACTTGATCATCGAACTCGCCCACCGGGTCACCCACGGTCAACAAACCACGTTTGTGCGAGCCCGGCACAACAACCGTCTGGCCGCCTATTTCATCGGTGATGTCGCTTGTATAGACGAGCCGATTCATGTTGTGCCGCGCAGGGTCGTCGGGCGGACAATCCTGGTGCCATGCTTGCCCGGATGTTCCCTGCTTCGAAAACATGACCATGCAATATTGAATCTGCCAGTCGTCGCCGAGGATCGCCTGCGTCAACCCGCACAGCTGCTCGTCACGCTCAATAACATCGAAATCCTTGACGCCCTCGCGCTGCGGAAACCACGGAACAACTTCGGTCTTCGCCTTGCTCAGAAACTCGTCGTTGTGCCAGAAATCGGGATTATCGCCGTAGTAATCTCGAATCTGCTTGTCGAGATGATCCATCAGGGCATCATCGAAAAAGTCCTCAACAACGAGGTAGCCGTCTTGCTCGAATTGCTGAGTTAGTGCTGCGATATCCATATTCGGCGTCCCGTTTACTCGTTTTACGTGTCAGGCGTTGGCTGCTTTGCAGTAATGATCGATAAAGCGCTGGTGCTCCGGCAGCTGACCTACCATTCGGTACGCGGTCGAGTTGATGTTGGTCAGGAACTGCTCCAGCTCTTCGTCACTCATCATGTTAACGATCGGATGGTACTGCTCGGGCTCCAGGCCCTGCCCGATCATGACCTGGATCCACGAATTTTCACCGAACAATTCGCCCGGCACTTTGAAGACCCGGCCGGTCTGTTTGAACAACTCGATCCGGTGCTTCAATGACTCAGGAATATCCATCGAACGACAATCCCGCCAGAACTGTGTATCAGTGCGTTCGGTCACGTGGTAGTGAAGGATGATGAAATCGCGAATATGCTCGATTTCCTCCGCCATCTGCGCATTGAATTCATCGATGTCCGGCTGACGAATACCCGCATACGGAAAGAGCTGCATCAATCGAATGATGCTGCGTTGGATCAGGTGAATACTGGTTGACTCAAGTGGTTCGATAAAGCCGGACGACAGCCCCATCGAGACACAGTTGAGGTGCCAGTGCTTATGGCGCTGGCCGGTATTGAACTTGAGAACCCGTGGCTCGGTAAGCGGCTCCCCTTCAATATTGTTCTTGAGGACGTCGATGGCTTCGTCATCTGACCAATGATCGGAACTGAACACGAGACCGTTGCCAACCCGATGCTGCAGTGGGATACGCCACTGCCAGCCCGCCTCACGGGCGATGGCGCGTGTGTAGGGGATGGGTGGACCCATCGATTCTGTTTGCACGGCCACGGCGCTGTCGCACGGCAACCAATGCTTCCAGTCGTGATAACCGACACCGAGTGTCTGGCCTATCAACAGACCGCGAAAACCGGTGCAGTCAATAAACAGGTCACCCTCGATTGTCTCGCCCGACTCCAGCTCAAGCTCAGTAATGAAACCGCTTTCTGAGTCGGTCCTGACTTCCTCAATCTTGCCTTCCTGGCGCGTCACGCCAAATTCCTCGGCGATCTTCCGCAGGTACGTGGCGTAGACGGATGCGTCAATGTGATAGGCATAGTTGATGGCGTTGTCGGGCAGCACCGCAAAGCGATTGTGCTTGGCCGCAACCCACTCGCTGCAATACTCACCGTATTCCTTGCTGATGCCCCGCTCCTTGCCTTTCAGCCAGAAATGCTGGAATCCGGCGGCCCAGCAATCTTTGCCGGTAAAGCCAAAGGAATGAATATAGTCCTTGTTGACGTCGTACCAATTCTCGAACGAAATGCCGAGCTTAAAGGTACCGCCGACGCTAGAAATAAAGTCCTTCTCGTCGATCTTGAGCAGCTCGTGCAGTGTAAGCAGCGTCGGAATCGTCGCTTCACCGACGCCGACGGTACCGATCTGATCGGACTCGATCAGGGTAATCTGAAGATTCTTGCCGATTAACTTGGAAATAGACGCCGCGGCCATCCAGCCCGCGGTGCCACCACCGGCAATAACTACTTTTTCAATCTTATTGTCTTGCAAAGTCTTACTCCTATGGTCCCGCCACTCATTATCCCAGTCGCCGCACTATCTCTTGATGCAGCGACTTGGCGGTCTTTTCGTCCAGCGTTTCGAGGCAGCCTCTGCCTGCTTCGGGAATGTGCTCATACACTGATTCGTCCGCTGAAAATACGTAATGTTCAAACAGATTTTGCCACGCAACACGTTGCCTTTCGGGCAGGTCCCGAATCGCCAATATTCCATGCATGAGTGCGGCCGATGGACTGCTGGTCAATTTGGCAGCGGCAGTCCACCAGTAGTTGATCAAGATGTTGTAGGCCGAGAAGGACTGCACATGATGCCACCACATGCTGGGAACAAAAATCGCGTCGCCTGGCTCCAGGTCGCAGCGCAAACCATGCTCCAGCGCCTCGGCAAATCGTGGGAATCGCTCGAGGTCAGGATTATCAAAGTCGACGAGGCTAATTGCCTGTCCGGACGGGGTTCGATCCACCGGTCCGACATAGAGGTTTGCCAGTTGGTCCGGCGGGAACAGCGTGAAGCGGCGCTTACCGGCAACTACGCAGGCGATGTTGTCTGGAAAGTCGTAGTGAGCCGATATCCGGGTCTTGTTGCCAATCCAGATACTAACCAGGCCCTCACTCGGCATCGCGATGTCGTTGTGCTCTCGAAAACCCGGCAACCAGCGATCCACGTTGGTTGAACCGACATAGATTGACATGCCCTCGTCGCCCGAGTTTTCGTCGAGTTTTTGAAACACCTGGCCAAGGTGTGCCGTGCCTGCGCGAAAATTGAAGCCTGTGAATTTGTCGTTATAAAAGAACCGGCCATCATTTTCTTCGCTAACGTAGACCGTGACTGATTCGTCGGTCCAGAATGTGCCTAGGTATCGCGCGGCAGCAGGCAGTGACTCATTGCACTCTTTGACAGCGGGCCAGTCCGCAACAAGGCCCTTCAACAACAGCGGCACATCAGATGCAAATACCGTCTCGGGTATATCCCCGGGCTTGCAACCTTCAATAACTTCAACGGCTGGCAATTCTGATGGCGAAATCATCGTCTAGATATTGAGCCTGGCATTCTTGCGATCGATCAGGCCCTGCATCTTATTGGTAGACGCGATGATCATGAACAACGAAACGAGCATGTCGTTGCGATTGAAGAGGTGCAGGGTTTCCGCGCTGAGATCGGCCAGCTTTTCTTCATTAATCGTATGAAAACCCAACAAGCTGTTGCGCGTGCCGTCGTTCAACGTAATGTCAAATGTAACCGACTCGATCAGATCCTGGTCGACGAGCGCCTGTACCAGTCGTTTGTTCTCTTGGGTGCCGGCATAGATCATTTCGAGCATCGCGGCGCGCGACTCCAGAAAATCCGTCATTTCGCCGAGTTCACCAAACAACGCCTCACCCTCCTCCTGATTGACGCGCGGATGGTCCAGGTCCAGTGACAACAGTCGATTCGCGTCGTCGCCGTCGCCTTGCGAGCCGATCAGAAACGGCTCCTTGCGAACCATTGCCGGGATGTACGATGCATTCCAACCATCGTCGTTCAGAAACAGGTTCTCGTTGGGTTCAAAGCCAAACAGGGCCACGGGAATGTAGTCGTCGTCGCCGCTTTTTTGGAAAAGGATCGGGTAGTCTGACTGCACATTCCGAAACTCGGCGGGAAACGTTATCGCCATCTGCACACCGTCGCCGAGTTCAGCACTCCGTTCGGTCTTAATACGGGTTTCCTGGTGAAAGTCTTTGTTGACCAGCGCGTAGTTGGGCACTTTGTTTTCCTTTGTTTAGGCGGCTTCGCTGCGCGAAATGACAGCGTCAATAAGTTCTCGATTGGTAGGCAACAAGTTTATCATTCGCAGAGTCTTCTCAGCGTTCGTCCGGACCAACTCCGCAGCGCGTCGCTGATCCCGTTCCGGATTAATTCCGGGAGAGTATGGAAACGTCGGATCGAAGCCCATGCCGTAAAGTACGTACTGGTAACTGGCCGACGGAAACAACTCGTCTACTCGCGGCGAGTCATCGTGCCAGGGTGGTTGCTGTTCCCAAACCGCCAACTTGTCGCGCAGTCCTTCCGGGCAGGCTGCCAGGTCGCGGCAGTCTTCCCAATACTTGCTATCGCTTCGACGACTTAACACGTAGTGGAGCTTCAGAAATTCGATAATTCGTTCCCAGTGATAAGCCATGCGCGCATTGAAGCGGCGTGCAACGACTGGCATGAGGTCCCGGTTCGCCGGCAGTTGCTGGCCGATCATCGACGCGGCTTGTTCAATTAGAGCCAGCGCGGAAGCCTCCAAAGGCTCAACAAAGCCGCCGGACAAGCCAACGGCTACACAGTTATTTACCCAGAGCTGTTTGCGGTAGCCCGGCGCAAATGAAATCTCGCGATAGGACAGATCGTCGACCGCGACATTTGGTGACGTGCGGGCAACGTAGTCTTGAACGATTTTGAGGGCCGCTTCCGAATCAAGGTACGTACTCGAGAATACGTGCCCAACGCCACGGCGTTGTTGCAAGGCGATGTCCCAGATCCAGCCCGCCTCGGTCGCTGTCGACAGCGTTGCCGACGGAATTGGGGTTGCGGACGTCGCATGCGGCACCTGCACGGCGATAGCCGTGTCGTTAAACAGGACATCGGTAACCGATTCGAGCTCAACTCCGTATTGGTCGCCGATAAGTAGCGCTTTTTGGCCAGTACAATCGACAAACAAGTCGCCTTGAACAGTCTCGCCGGTATCGAGGCTGAGTTCAGCTATGTCGCCGCGCTCGTTCTGCGTGATCTCAGCAACGTTCGCTGAAACATACTGCACACCCAGTTGCTCTACGGCGTGGCGGTGCAACAACTCTGCAAACCGGCCTGCATCGAGGTGATAACCGTAGTTCACATTGAAGGCGTACTCAGGCGTCTCTACCTGCTTGGGCGCAAGGCCAGCTGCAACGATCTGTGCCTGAGGCGTGACCATCTCGGCAAACCGGCCCTTGTCGCGATGCTCGAGCCAAAAGCCTGCGAGATTCAGGTTGGAGTATTCGAGCGGGAAGCTGAACGGGTGCACGTATTGCTGCTCGGCACCCGGTTCGGCCCAGCCAACAAACTGAGTACCTTGCTTGTAGCTTGCGCCACACTCGCGAACAAGATCCGCCTCACGCAGACCAATCTTCTGCAGTGTCAGGCGCATCGAAGGCCAGGTACCTTCACCGACGCCAATAATTGGAATATCCGGCGACTCGATCACGGTGATGACAGGCCGTCTGTCGTCTGAGTGTTGTTGCTCGGCCGCAATCACGCACGCGGTTATCCAGCCGGCCGAACCGCCGCCTACGATAACTACTCTGCTATTTGACTCTGCCATTTCGAAGCGCCTTTGCAACCCTCACGGTAAAGCAAGCCTCAGGGTGATTCAATCGCGATTCAATTGCGACCCCACCAAAAAAAACTGCCCCGGATCGGGGCAGTCTTTGGGTACTGCATATTGGTCGCTTTTAGAATTTGTAGCGCAGACCAACGTTGTAGCGTGCACCTTGCTGGGTTGAGAACAGCGGCTGCAATTCGTTACGTCCGTAGACATACCCAGTCTCATTGGTCACGTTGATGATATCGACCCACGCCTGCAGATTGTCCGTAATCCAGAAGTTCGCATTAAGGTCAATCTGATCGTAGTCATCCGTGTACGTCGGCGGTCCTACGCCCACGTTGTCCTGGCCGGTACCAGCGAGAAACGCCTCACGCCAGTTGTAGGCGACCCTGACGCCCATTCGATCGTTCTCCCAGAATGCCACCAGGTTCGCGCTATCGCTCAATCCGACTAGCGGGAACTGCAGGCCCAGGTTCAGGTTGTCGTAAGTTGCGTCGTCACTGTCAACTTTCGTGTAGTTCGCGATCGTGCCAAAGCCAGAGTCACCGAAGTAGTGCTGGATATTGAGCTCCCAGCCATCCAGCTCGTTGGTCGCCTGGTTAACCGGTACTGACAAGTCGAACGGCGCCGAAGGATCACGCCCTTCCACACCAGTGATGGTGCCGGCAACAGCGTCGACGCCCTCCTCGTTCGGCAGGTTTGCAAGGATCCAGGCATAGATCGTCGCCGAGTCGGATGCGCCCGTCGCTGCACGCGCCTGATCGGCCAGTGGTCCGAGGCCTGGATGCGGTATGTTGTATGGCGTGGTCGTGATCGAGCCCTGGCCGATGAAGTTCTCCACTTCCTTCATGAAGTAACCGACCGCGACGTAACTGCCTTCGCCGTAATACCACTCCCAGGTCACGTCGATATTTTCCGAGATATACGGCAACAGGCCCGGATTACCCAGGGCGCCCGTGCCACCGTCGATCCGAACCGGCGAGTTCAGCGTCAGACCACCTTGAATCGATATATAGTCCGGCCGCGCCATCGTCTTACTGTAGGACAGCCGCAGCACCTGTTCATCCGTCAGGTCCATCGCAATATCGAGGTTGGGCAATACTTCGTCGTAATCGCCCTCGAAGTCCGTCAGGTCAGCCGCCGCACCAGGTACTAGCGCAATCTCGTTTGGTGCGTTCCAGTTTAACGCCGTATAGGTTTGCGTCTCGGCCGGCGAATTGATGTCGGTTTGTTCGTAACGAACACCCAGTCGAACGGCTATGGGTCTATTGAAGGCTTCAAAATTCATCTTCGCCTGCGCATAGACCGCCAGCGTGTCTTCCTCGGTGCGACGATCGTTCTGCCAGTTGTCCGATGCACACAATCCCGTACCGCAAGGACCCATATCCGGAATCGTGAAAATATTAGCATCGCCAGAGGCCATCAATGCCTCGAAGCGTTCGATAACATCGACCATATCCCATCGGAAAAAGTCCGCCTGCAGACGTGAGTCATTCGCGCCACTGAATTGATCGAACGCGCTGCCTAGATTCGCCGGTATCATCAAATCTGCCAGATCACCGAGGTTGGTGTTGGCGAACCAGGCGTCACGTTGGATTACGGCGCTTAGCGCGCGATTGTCGATTTCCGTCATTTGCACGCCGAAGTCTATGCTCTCGAAGACGCCACTGTCGAAGCGGAATTGACCAGCCAACTTGATCTGCTCAATGTCCATGCGTTGCTCTTCGTTCGCAAAGACACTGCCCGCAGCCACCATCTGGCTCGGATCCAGCGGTGAGGTCAGACCCAGCTCAAGAACCGGTAACTCATCGCCGAAATAGGTGATCGTGCGATCACGCGTGTAGGCATTCACAGCCAGGTTTGAAGAAATACCGTACGGGTTGTTCGAACCAGACTCTGCGTAGGAATCGTGGTAATCGAGTTCCAGCGTCAGTGAGTCGGTGACATCCCACAGCAAGTTCAAGCCGAGCAGATTATTCTCGTTGACAAAGCCGTCACGGCCGGCGTTGGTAGCGAAGTCCTGCGCCAGCAGCGTTTCGCCGTACTCCAGCGGTGTCGCGTTCGGGCCGTCAGTCCATACAGTGTCCTGCGCGCCAAAGTTGTACCAAGCGCCGAAGGAGTTGTAGGTACGTTCGATCTCGAGCTCCGCGTACGCATAGTCGAGCGTCGCTTCAATGCGATCCGTCGGGCGGAACTGCAAGGTCAGCTGACCGTTGGTGCGAGAACGATCGTAGGAGTTGAGCTCGTAGCTGGTCGTTTGGGGTACCGAGTAAATGCCCGGCAATTCCGGACGATTGACCTGATTCGGATCAGCCGCAGGTGGGATGCCGCCCCACGCTGTTGGGGTATTCGGGTTGCTCCAATCGTTGTCAACGTTCGCATCGAACGAGCGCCAGCCAGACACCTTGGCAATGGCCGCGCCACTCTCGCGATCCTGGTAAACCGCAGAAACCGCGATACCAAACTTATCGTCAGCGAATTTCTGCGACCACAGTCCTGAGATTTCGGGGGTGTAATCCGAACTGCCGACCCGCGAGTCGTCATACATGGCGCTGGCCGCAACCGTGGCGGTCACGTCAGGGCCGTCCAGTGGCCGTGTTGTTTTGATATTCAGGGTGGCGCCGATACCGCCAGTCGGTACATCGGCCTGACCCGTTTTGTAGACTTCAACACCGGTGACCGCTTCAGAAGCCAGGTTACCGAAATCGAAGGAACGACTCGTACCGTTGCCAAAAGCGTTGCCGACGCCACTTGAAGGCATCTGGCGTCCGTTCAATAGAACCAGGTTGAAGGCAGGTCCGAAGCCACGAACCGTTACACGAGATCCTTCGCCGCGCTCACGGTCGATGGATACACCGGTGATGCGTTGCAGGGATTCCGCAAGGTTGGTGTCCGGGAAGCTACCGATGTCCTCAGCGGTGATAGCGTCAACGACACCGTCAGATGCGCGCTTGATGTCGGCGGACGCTTTAAGACTGCCGCGAATACCTAGAACGACGACTTCTTCGATCGTTTCGTCATCCGACTCGGTCTGCGCAGCTACCTGTGTTGGTGAGGCCGTCGCCCCAATCGCCAGCGCTACACCAACGGCTAAAGGTGTGCGGTGAAAATTTGTTTTCTGCATGAAAGCCCCCCGGCTCAAACTCTGTTTTAAGTTTCCGTCAGCTGTCGCCTAAAGCTAAGCTGCGTTTTGACAGCGCTGTCAATATCGGTTTATAAAACAACCTGACAGCGCTGTCAATCAAAATTGGACGCTGCCAAGTCTTACGCAACATAGCCCAGAATAAATCTTTTGTAAACGATTACATTTAACGATTACATTTTTAGCAGTGGGTAATTTTCTCAAATGAAAACCAGCTCGACGATCATCGATCCGACCCGATTTACTACCGCATGGCGCGGTCGCGTTGCAGGCTGCATGCTCGGTAAACCACTGGAAGTATTATCATTTTCAGACGGTCGCTCGGGTGTGCTCGATTACCTGGGCAGTGCGGACGCCCTGCCCTTGCGCGACTACGTATCATTCAAAACCAACTCGCTACAGGATCCCGTCGCTGAACGCTGTTGCGCTGGCAATTTCGACCGAGCAGAGCCTGACGACGACATCAATTACACGGTGCTTGCGCTATGGGGAGACGGAGTTTTCGGCGCCGCCGAGCTAACCACACAGCAAGTTGCCGCACGTACCGTCCGGGTAGCGGGGAAACTTAGCCAGGAAGCTGCCGCATGACACTGAGAGTTCTATTTGCCCTCGCGTTCGCGCTCTCTAGCCACGCCGCTGCCGCTGAACTACCGGGTCGCAGCGAGTATCGGGCACCGAACGCGACAGTTGCTCCAATGATTGACGGGGTCGCGTCCGAGTCTATTTGGGACCAAGCAACATGGCGCGAAATCGACGAAGTGTGGTTGGGGCCCGAGCTGGAGGCTTCGGACTTTTCCGGGCGATTTAAAGTCGTATGGTCAGACAGCGCCATTTATATCCTGGTCGAGGTCGTCGACGACGTTCTCTACGATGCGCATCGAGACCCGCTCACTCAGTACTGGGATGACGACTGCCTCGAAGTCTTTATCGATGAAGATCACTCCGGTGGCGAGCACCAGTACAACCACAATGCTTTCGCCTACCATGTCGCCCTCGACAACCAGGTTGTCGACATCGGAGTTAATCAGGAACCGCGACTCTACAATCACCACGTCCGTAGCCATTGGCGAGCCACCGGTGACAAGCTGGTCTGGGAACTGGCTATCGACATTTACGACGACAGCTACGTCGACGATCGCAATGACAATCAGCCTGTTGAATTGTTTGCCGGCAAGACACTTGGCCTCATGCTCGCCTGGTGCGATAACGATGGCGCGGAATTGCGTGAGAATTTCATCGGGTCGGAAACTGTACCATCCGGACCTACCGATCGAGGCTGGATTGACGCGGACCTGTTTGGGTCTGTAATCCTTGCGGGGGAACCGTCAGAGTGATTCAAGCAAACAACAAAGCTAGAGAAACCGAAGATTCAGTCACTGGAGATTTTCTGACGATTGACGGCGAACGCTATTACTCAATCCGCAATATCGATCGGATGAAGTCGTTCTTCATGAGCGTTATCTCGTCGTCTGATCATTGGCTATTTGTATCGTCAACCGGCGGTCTGACCGCAGGCCGAGTACGCCCGGAGCAGGCATTGTTTCCGTACGTAACCGTTGACAAGATTCATGAAAGCACCACGCATACCGGTTGTCATACTATCGTTCGTGTAGGTGCAGGCGAAGAAATTCACGTCTGGGAGCCGTTCAATCGCCAGCACGTTGGTCGCTACAGCGTAACGCGAAATCTCTACAAGAGTTCGTTAGGCGACAAGATTTGCTTTGAAGAAGTTAATCACGACCTGCAATTGCTGTTTCGTTATACCTGGTCGACCAGCAAAGAGTATGGATTCGTGCGCAATTGCGAACTCACCAACCTCGGTCCGGGACAGCGTCGGATCGACATGCTTGACGGTATTCGCAACGTATTACCCGCGGGCACACCGCGCCAAAGCCAGACCAACACGAGCAACCTTGTAGATGCCTACAAGTGGACTGAGCTCGATACACGAACCGGTCTCGCGATTTTTACATTGTTTTCCGGTATTTCTGACCGCGCGGAGCCGTGCGAGTCGCTACGCGCCAACACTGTATTCTCGCTGGGGCTAAGTGAGCCGACACACCTCTTGTCACTCGCTCAGATTGATCGATTTCGTCAAGGCGCCGAAATAAGTAGCGAAACGCACCGACGCGGTATTCGCGGCGCGTACTTCGTATCGACCGAATTGAATATCGCACCGGGCGCAACAGCTAGCTGGACCATCGTGGCAGATATCGAGCAGTCCCAATCTGATGCTATTGCGCTTGGCAACGAGCTGCAGGAACCAAAGGTCTTGGCGAAGCGAATTGAATCCTCGATTGCGGACGGTTCGAATGAACTGGCTACAACGATCGCAGCGGCCGATAGCCAGCAACTGGTTGCCGACGAGGTAATGTCGACGCATCACTCCGCCAACGTTCTGTTCAATGTATTACGCGGTGGCATATTTGACGACAACTACAATGTGCCCGCTGCCGATTTTCGCAATACCGTACGCCACTTCAACGCCGCGGTGAGTGAGCGAAATGACGAGTTCCTGGAGAAATTACCGGAAGTAATAGCGCATGGCGATCTTGTCAGCGCAGTACGCGAAACCGGCGACAGGCAACTTGAACGCTTGTGCCTGGAATACCTGCCTATTCGTTTCGGTCGCCGTCACGGCGACCCGAGTCGTCCATGGAATCATTTTGCAATCCGCTTACGCGACAGGAACGGCAATCGCCTGCTTGCGTATGAGGGCAATTGGCGCGACATCTTTCAGAACTGGGAGGCGCTACTACTGAGCTACCCAGCATTTGTCGAAAATACGATCGCGAAATTCGTCAACGCGTCGACGGCCGACGGCTACAATCCTTATCGTATTACGAAGGACGGCATTGACTGGGAAGTAGAAGAACAGGACGACCCGTGGAGCTACATCGGCTACTGGGGTGATCACCAGATCATTTATCTGCAGAAACTTCTGGAGTTGTCGCAACAGTTCGACCCGCAGAAATTGGGCGAACTCTTGCATCGCCGCATCTTTAGCTACGCGAACGTTCCCTATCGAATTCGTCCGTTTGCAGACATATGGGCAAATCCGAAATCGACTGTCCAATATGACCACGCACTGGCGGAACAGATTGAAGCTGATGAAATAAATTATGGCGCTGATGCCAAACTGGTTCGTTCGCAAGACGACGAAGTCTATCTCGTTACGCTCCTGGAGAAACTGTTGGTCACATTGCTGACCAAGCTCAGTAATACGGTTATCGGCGGCGGAGTCTGGATGAATACTCAGCGACCGGAGTGGAACGACGCGAATAATGCCCTGGTAGGTCAAGGGGTCTCCATGGTGACTTTGTGTTACATGCGACGTTACGCCGCGTCATTACGCGACCTTCTTGCGGGCGACTCGCGCAACGTCGAAATCTCGGAGGAAGTGGCGAAATGGCTGACAGAACTAGCAAACAGTTTCGCCGCTCAGAAAGAACTCGTCGCGACCGCGAGTGTTTCCGCCGAGCAGCGCTTCGCTGCCGTCGCGGAACTCGGCCTGGCGTATGAACACTATCGCGAACAGGTCTACAACAATGGCTTTAGCGACAAATGCTCAGAAGTATCAATAGGTGACATTGACCAGTTGATTGACGATGCAATGGCTGTCATCGAGTACAGCATTGCGAAGAACCGGCGCGACGATGGCTTGTATCAGGCCTACAACTTAATCGCAGCCGGGCCGCAATCTCTGGATCTTGAAACGCTATACCCGATGCTCGAGGGCCAGGTCGGTGTGCTGAGTTCCGGCGCATTGGCTCCTTCGCAAGCGTGCTCGGTTGTTGAATCATTGTTTGACAGCCCTGTGTTTCGCGACGACCAAAACTCGTTCATGTTGTACCCGGATCGCGCGTTGCCGAATTTTTTGCAGAAAAACATCGTGCCTGAAAACGATGTTCAATCAGTACCGTTGTTGGCAGCGATGCTCGCCAACAACGACGATAGAATTTTGGGCCGGGACCCGAACGGCGACTATCGATTCCACGCCGAGTGCATCAATGTCGAAGCTCTCGATGCCGTCCTGAGCACCCTGCATTCTGAGTATGGCGAATTGCTGGCGGTCAGCCGCGAACCACTATTGCAGTTGTACGAACGAGTCTTCGATCATCGTAGTTTCACTGGCCGGTCTGGTGGCATGTTTGGTTTCGAAGGTCTTGGCTGCGTTTACTGGCATATGGTCGCCAAGTTTTTGCTGGCCGTTCAGGAGAACTTCGCCAATGCGATCATGACCGGCTCCCCTGATGCCAGACGCCTTGGCGATCTCTACTACAGGGTTCGCGGTGGCTTGGGTTTCAACAAGACGCCCGAGGAATATGGTGCGTTTCCGACTGACCCCTATTCGCATACGCCGGGACACTCCGGCGCGCGCCAGCCCGGCATGACCGGACAAGTGAAGGAAGAGATTCTCACTCGATTCGGCGAACTGGGCATTCGCGTACAGGAAGGCGCCGCTTATTTTCAACCGTACTTATTGCGTCGGCGTGAATTTCTGCAAAGCCCGGCCGTATTCCGTTTCGCCGATACCGCAGCTCAGTGGCGGGAGATTGAAGTACCTGCTGCGGCGTTGGCGTTCACCTGGTGCCAGGTACCGATCGTCTATCGGCTGGACGATGCCGGTGAAGGTCGCATCGAGATACGTCGATTCGAAAAAATAGATACTGCTTACGACGGCCTTATGTTGCGTAAGGACGACCTCGCCGCGCTTACTTCGCGCAGCGGTGGTGTTAGCCAGATAACTGTACACATACCAGCCAACATGCTGTTTTCCAACTAGAAATACCAAGGTAACCCAATGTCCAATCTCTATCAGCGACGCTTGTCCCTGGCCGGCGTCGATACGACACGTCTCTCGACCGAATCGATTCAATCGATTCTCGCCGAGACTCTGAAGAACAAGATTCACGGGATATGCTTCAGTCCGTACGTCGAGGGCCAGGAGCCGGGCACTCAACTTGCGGCAGACCAGGTTCGTCAACGACTGGAAATCGTGCAGCCACATGCTCATTGGGTGCGGTCTTTCTCGTGTACCGAAGGCAACGAACTCATTCCGAGTATCGCCGCCGAAATGGGCATGCGTTCGATGGTCGGCGTATGGCTCGGCGACGACCTCGAAAAAAATGAAGAAGAAATGGAGAACGCCGCCGCGATTATTGCAGCCGGTCACGCAGACATTGTTGCAGTAGGCAATGAAGTGTTATTGCGTGGCGACCTGACCGAGTCGCAGCTGATCGAGTACATCGGTCGAGCCAAGACAATGGCAGGCGACGTGCCGGTTGGCTACGTCGATGCCTACTTCGAATTTGAGGACCACCCTCAGGTTACCGCGGCCTGTGATGTCATCCTCGCGAACTGCTACCCGTTCTGGGAGGGCTGCCCAGCCCAATACGCAATTTTGTACATGAAAGAGATGTATCGACGAGCCGAGCGTTGTGCCAATGGCAAACCTGTCATTATCAGTGAGACGGGTTGGCCAAATCTTGGCAGCGCAACAGACAGCGCTGAACCCAGCTTTGAAAACGCGCTGAAATATTTTGTGGATACGTATCGTTGGGCCGAAGAGGACGACGTGCCGATATTCTGGTTCTCGGCGTTTGATGAAAACTGGAAGGTTGGTGCTGAAGGTGATGTCGGCGCATATTGGGGTCTGTGGGACCAGAACGGGAAGCCGAAGTTTTTCGACGTTTGACAGCGCTGTCAGATCTCGCTGTAATGGTGCGTTGTTGCGGGAGGCATAAGGCGAGCTGTTGAAGGCTACAATTGATGATGTCGCGGCATTAGCCGGTGTTTCAATCAAGACTGTGTCACGGGTTGTCAATCAGGAACCTAACGTTCGTGATGCGACCCGGGATCGAGTCGAAAACGCCATTCGCGAACTCAACTATCAGCCGAATCGTTCCGCACAGAGCCTCGCCAGCTACCATTCGCAGATAGTCAGTCTGGTCTACGAAGACCCTAGCCTGTACGTGACTCCAAGTTCGGGCTTCATTATCCGCATGCAACAAGGCGCATTGCAGGCTTGTCGCGAAGTCGGCTACGAGTTGCTTATACATCCACTCCGCTATCGCGAAAAGCAGGCGCATGAGGAGCTGACACGACTCATCGACCGAGTTCGCCCCGACGGCGTGATTTTGGCGGCGCCGCTCTCCAACGTAACCAAACTTGCGAAAACCATAGAGGCTACCGAAACACCATTTGTCCGGATCTCACCCGGCCAGGCACGTTGCAAGCAATATACCGTGTCTACAAACGATCGACAGATCAGTGCCGAAATGACCCGATACCTGGCGTCGCTGGGCCACAAGCGAATCGCCTTTATTGCTGGCGACCCGACCCATAAAGCGGTTGGCCATCGCTTGCTAGGCTACAAGGACGGTTTGGCTGAGAGCGGGATTGAGTTCGTTGATGAACTTGTTGGCCAGGGAAACAACCTGATCGATTCCGGCGAAGCTGCTGCCGAAAAACTATTCTCACTGAGAGAACGTCCGACCGCGATTTTTGCGGCGAATGATGACATGGCCGCGGGCGTTATCAGAGCCGCCGATCGTCTCAATATCTCAGTGCCCGACGAATTGTCTGTTGCCGGCTGCGACGACGTCGCACTCGCGCAGTTAATCTACCCGGCACTGACGACGATAAATCAACCACTGGCGTCGATGACCGAACTGGCCGCGCGGACGTTAATCAAGGCAGTCAGGAAAAAGAAAGAACCTGAGGGTTCGGATATCGTCGCTGCACAAATCCGCCTGCGAGATTCGACTGCCCCACCGCCCTAGCGCGGCTCACCAATCTAGGGATTGCCGGAGTAAACGCGTACGTAATCCACTTCCAGGCTGACTGGAAACTGCGTTGTTGCGTCCGGCGCGCCGGGAAAGTTCCCACCGACAGCAACGTTCAGCAGTAGATAGAACTGCTGGTCAAAAGGCGCCGGAAACACACCCCCCGTAGACGTCCAGTTGTTCTGCATGGCATACAGGACGTCGTCTACATACCATCGAATTTCAGTAGCGTCCCATTCGATCGCATACGTATGAAACTGTTCTACCGCGTTGCTGGGCACCGTATAACGATTACCCGTGTACGTGTTATTCGGCCACTCGCCGCCATAGTGAATCGTGCCGTGCACATCATTGCCGCCGGCCGCGCCCAGGTTTACCGCTTCAACAATATCTATTTCCCCCGATGCCGCCCAACCGCCGTATGTAGCGTCTTGTGGAAACAACCAGAAGGCTGGCCACAGGCCCTGCCCACCGGGTAGACGCATGCGAGCTTCCACGCGACCGTAACGAAATGCGAAGCGATCACGCGTAATGATTCGCCCAGAGGTGTATTGATAGCCGTTGTTAACCTCCGACCGGGCAGTAATCACCAGCTTGCCGTCAAGCAGAAGCGCGTTGTCAGGCAGGTACCACTGCAACTCGTCGTTACCCCAACCATTGAGTCCGTATTGGCTGCCGTCACCCGATTCAAAGAACCACTTCTCGGGATCCAACTTTTCCGCATTAAACTCGTCACTCCAGACCAGCGTCCTGCCGGTCGCGCCTATGGGCTCATTGTCGGCACGGATCAGTTCCGGATCTTCAATATTTGTGTTGACAGGGCTCACGGGCGGAAGCGTAACAACGGGCGGGACCGAATTGCCATTGTTGCCGTTAGCACCGCCGCCACAGGCACAGAGCACTGTCGTTGTCGCGACGGCGCACAATACGGCTGAAAACCTACTCATCCTCGCCTGATACGGAATGCTTTGGGGTGCGGTCAACATAGAATAGGCCCCAATGTTTTTCGGCGCCGAGGGGATCACCCGGATCACCTTTCCACGGCTCGTCAAAAGCCTCGAATAGAAAAACGGTGACGTTGTTTCGGGTTGCCCAGCTGTTCAGCTCATCGATATAGCGTACCTGCGCCGCGACGTTGGCGAGGTCGCCGAATTCACTGGCTGTGGTAGGCCATCCTGCTTCGAGAATCGCGTAAGGCTTGTCCGGAAAACGATCGCGAACCATCTGCAGGTTCTGCAGCGTAAATGGCAAAGCCTCGTCAATAGTCTTCCCTTCCCAGACCGGATACGTGTGCAGCCCGATAAAGTCGACGGCAGCAACGAGCTCCGCCCCATCATTGGCCCACCACAGGTAGTTATCAGCGACGGTAACGGGCTGCTCTATGCTTGCCTTAACGCGCTTCACATAGGCGATGACATCTTCGACGGGGACCATGTGATCATTCCAGTCAACCAGCGCCTCATTGCCGACGTTTACGGCGACTACGATGTCGTCGTATTGTCTTGCGAGTTGAATTCCGGTTTGAATTTCGAGTTCATTGCGAACTTTGTTGTCCGCAAGCTCCGATTCCGGAATCGGTTCGTCCAACCACGGACAGCCTTCATGGTTACTGAATTCGGCACGCAGCCACATGCCTAACAACACCGTGATGGGCAGATCGTGCTCACGAATCAACCGCAAGGTTTGTTGAGAGTTCTCGCCAGCGTCGTAGAGTCGAATGAGTTCATAGTCATTGGCGACGAGTATCTGTAGATCTTCCAGAACTTCTTCGTCGCTCGGATTGTTGGCACCATCGCCACGGTCAGGGTGCTGTCCCTCGCGGTAGCCAGAGTACGACATGGCCATGACTTGCCCATCGACCAGCGCGTCAGCATCTTGTGCCAGATCGCTGCCAACTCTGAACGGTATGTTCGCATGGGCGGTTTTGCCTTTGTCGTCGAACGCGTAAGCGAAGAGACGATAGTTCCCAGTCTGCGGCGCCGTTATCGTAACTGTCGCAGAGCCGTTGTCTGCAACAACACCTTCAACATTCTCGATCAGCAACTCCCGGTCGCCGCCAGCCTGGCGAGCGTCACTCTCGGGTTTGACTTCCCAGCGATACTGCAGTGCGTCGCCATCGGGGTCAGTAGCTTCAAGTGCTGCCGTATACTCCACGCCGGCCACAAGCATGACGTCTTCTTCGTAGTTCTGGCCGTCCAACAACATTGCCTGTACTTGTGGCGTGCGATTCCCGGGCCAGCTGCCCGTCCAGGCCTTGTGCAAGATATCGATGGACTCTGTTTCGTCACCGTCCACAGTCAACAGACCGAACCAGGTGGGAGTGCGTTCCTGCTTCTGGCCCCAGAGAAACACATAAGACCCGATAAGGTTCGGTTCAAGCTGCGGCATTATTTCGTGAAGACCTCGCCGAATCGTGTCGGCCTTCTTCGTGCTGGTTATCTCGTGCGGTGCGCCCCAGAACGTTTGCTGCATCTCCCAATACCCGATCGTGCCCCACTCGGTCACCATCAGCGGCGCGTCAAATTCTATTTCTTGCAAGACCGCTGGCAGTCCGAATAGCGCGCCGTAGGTTTGAACACTGATAAAATCGAGTGCCGGCGCCCGTTCGAGTACCACACTCAGAAGATGAGCATCCGGCTCTGCCAGAGTAGTTGTGGTCGGGTGATTGGGATCCAGCTCCTTGATGAGCAATGCGACCTCATTTACGGCATCGAAGACAGCAGGATTGGTATGGCTATGATTCAGCTCGTTGCCGATGATCCAGGCCAGCAACGCAGGATGATCGCGATACTTTTCAACTTCTTTGCGAACCCAGGCTAACTGTTCCGCTACTGCTACCGGGTCGCTGTAGTCAAAACCATGCCGCTCCGCTACCAACGACAGACACAATGCCACGGTTACGCCATTGGCATAGGCGTTATCCAACAATGCCTGTGTGTCCTGATACTCAGGGCTGGTACTCCAGTTGCGAATTGAGTTGCCACCATGCGCAGCGAATCTGGCAATGTCGTCTACAGCCATGCCCGCACCTCGAACCTCGTAAGGCTTGCCGGCACGCAGTAGCTGATAGCCCGAATCCGTTTTTACGATTTCAACTTTCACAGCTTGTTGAGGAACAGGTCTAGCGCAGCCAGTCACCATGATCAGTACTGCCAGGCCAATAGCTGCGAGAATGCCTGGCATGCCTTTCAGGGTTCTGATCATTATCGGCTCACTCACCTTCGATATGAAAACTCGTTTGCAACGACGCTTCTGAACTGCCACCAATCCACGCGTGGAACTCGCCCGCCTCGACAATTAGCCGGTTGTCGCGGCCAAAAAACGCCAAGTCGTCGGAGTGCAGCTCAAACTCGATTCGGCTCGCTTCGCCTGGCTGCAAAGTCAGTCGCTGGAAACCCTTCAGTTCTCGCACCGGCCGAGTTACGTTGCCAACCAGATCGCGTACGTACAATTGCGCAACCTCGGTCGCTATCACGGCGCCCGTGTTCGTCAATGTCGCACTAATCACGATTCTGTCGCCTACGCGAAGCGACGATCGATCAGCCGCAATATCGCTGTACTCAAAGCTGGCATAAGACAGCCCGAAACCAAACTCCCACAACGGCTTATACCCTGCGTCGAGATGAAACGCTGACATGCCGAGCGAAGTCTGAGGCGCATGCGCATCAATCTCATCGATATGCACGATGCTATCCGGCGTCGGCGGCTTACCCGTGTTCTTCTGTGCGTAGTAGATCGGCACCTGCCCAACCATTTTCGGAAACGAAACGGGCAGTTTGCCCGACGGGCTGTACTCGCCGAACAACACGTCAGCGATAGCTGCGCCGCCCATCGTGCCGGGATGCCACGCGTACAATATCGCATCGACCTCATCAACGATGTTTGTCAACGTCAACGGGCGACCAGCGAGTATCACAGCAACGACGGGTTTGCCGCTGCTTCGAATCTCGCGGACCAATTCAGCCTGAGCGCCTGGCAGATTGATGTCCGCACGAGAATGCGCCTCACCGGACAGAATCGACTCCTCGCCAAGGAACAAGACAACCGCATCTGAAGATTTTGCCGCCCGTAGTGCCTCCGCAAAGCCCTCCTTTTCGCGACTACGGCTTGTTGCCAATGCACGCACGTACTTGATGTCTACATTGTCACTGAGCTGATCCCGAATACCGTCAAGACCGGTTACGCTCAACGACGCATCACCGTCAAAAATCCAGGTACCCAGTTGCTCATACGGTGCGTCAGCCAGCGGGCCGATAACAGCAATTGATTGCAGTGAATCTTTGTCGAATGGTAGCGCTGCGTTGTTGTTCTGCAGCAATACAATGCTTTCCAACGCCGCCTGCCGGGCGACGGTGAGTGCTTGCTCATTGGCTGTTTCCGGGAACTTGCCTGGATCAATGTATGGGTCCTCGAACAAACCCAATTCGAATTTGGCACGCAATACGTTACGTACAGCCGTGTCGATCGTCGATTCTGCTACTTCACCAGACTCAACCAGCGCGACGAGGTGATTGATGTACGCGTCACCCGCCATTTCCATATCGAGACCAGCGGTTACCGCTGCGTACGCTGATTCCCTGTCATTGGCGGTCAGGCCATGAATCGAGAGCTGCCGAATTGAATCCCAGTCACTGACAACAAAACCGTCAAACTGCCATTCCTCTCGCAACACCTGGCTCATCAGAAACTCGTTGCCGGATGCTGGGACACCGTTCAGGTCCCCGAAAGACGCCATGAATGTAACGACACCAGCGTCAACCGCGTCCTTGAAGGGTCTCAGGTGCACATTGCGTAGTTCGTTCTCGGGAATGTTAGTGGTCGCGTAGTCACGCCCACTCTCCGACTCGCCGTAACCAGCAAAGTGTTTTGCACAAGCAATGATGCTGGTCGGATCCGACAAGTCATCACCCTGGAATCCGGCAATCATCGCCGCACCCATCTTGCCGACCAGATACGGGTCTTCTCCGGGACTTTCGGCAATACGCCCCCACCGAGGATCTCGTGTGACATCAATCATCGGCGCAAATGTCCAGTTCACACCATGTCGCGCAGCCTCTGTCGCGGCTACGCGCGCACCGTCCTTCACCACCTGCGGATTCCAGGTTGCCGCCTGGCCAAGCGGAATCGGCATCACAGTTCTGAAGCCATGGATAACATCGCGGCCAACCAAAAGCGGAATACCGAGGCGACTCTCTTCCATCGCGATGCGCTGCAATTCGTTAACGACATCAACATCAACCGAATTCAGAATCGATCCAACTCTACTGGCGCGCAACTCCTCACGCAAAGCGCCTATTGGATCGTCGCCGGCATTCGCCTGACGCATCTGCCCGACTTTTTCGTCAAGGCTCATCTTTTCCAACAGATCGTCGATGCGTCGCTCTACCGACGAATCGGCGCACACCGCTTGGTTACTCATTCCCATAAGCAAGACAAATGTCAGCCAGTACGAAGCTCTTCTTCGACCCATACGCCTGACAATCCCCAATTGATAGCAAACGCTTAATTAGCAAGGATTGACAGCGCTGTCAATTTCCCGGACGATACTTTGGCCATGGAACACTACGAGACTGCGCCCGAAGATCGCATACCGATTCCACAACGCCTGATTTATGGCCTTGGCGCATTCGTTAACAACCTGTTGGCGATCTCAATTGGCAGCATGGTTATCGTTCTGAATCTTGGCCTGGGCATGAACCCGGCCCTCGTCGGTTTGCTTGGCGCGCTGCCCCGCCTGACAGACGCAATCACCGACCCATTAATGGGCTACATCTCCGACAATACACGCTCGCGTTGGGGTCGGCGGCGACCCTATATTTTCTGCGGCGCTATCCTGGTGGGCGTTGTTTTCGCCTTGTTGTGGCAGCTGCCAGACGGAAAAACAGAGAACTATTATTTCTGGTTCTTTCTGATCGGATCACTGATCTTCTACCTCGCCTATACGATGTTTGCGACACCGTGGGTCGCACTCGGTTACGAGTTAACTCCCGACTATCACGAACGTACGCGCTTGATGGGGACCAGCAACTTTATCGGCCAGACCGCATACATAATTGCGCCCTACTTTCTTGCGATCATGTACAGCGAGGCGTTGTTTACCGATGTTGTTGACGGAGCGGCGGGCCTTGGTCTCGCTATAGGCGCGGTCGTTATAGTTGTCGGCGTACTGCCCGCTATTTTTCTGCGCGAACGATATAAGGCAAATCCGGATGATGCAGATGCGCGCGAATCAAACGTACTGGAAAACATTAAGGATTTTGGCAAGGGCTTTGCAACAACGCTGCGTTTCAAACCGTTTCTGAAACTTTGCGCCGCGACCTTTCTCGTCTTCAACGGTTTCATTCTGGTCGCTGCATTTCAACCCTACGTCATCATGTATTACGTTTTCGAAGGCGACACCGCCAAGGGCGCCGAATGGGTTGGGCATGCAGGAGCTATAGGTGCGACCTCTGCGCTGGCGATCGTCGTATTCGTTACATGGCTGGCCACCAAGATTGGAAAGCGCCGTGCTTTTTTTGTTTCCACTGGCGTGTCGATGCTTGGCTACGGACTCAAGTGGTTCTGCTACACGCCGGACAACCCCTGGTTGATCCTGCTCCCGGCCCCTTTGATGGCATTCGGACTCGCCGGCTTGTTCACACTAATGGGATCGATGATCGCTGATGTGATCGATATGGACGAACTCAATACCAGTGAACGCCGCGAGGGCATGTACGGTTCAATATTCTGGTGGGTCGTGAAGCTTGGTCAGGCTGTCGCCATAGCCGGCGGCGGATTCCTTCTGAACGCGACAGGATTTGATGTCGAGCTCAACGGCAACCAGGCCGAGCAGACCCTAACCATGATGCGTTTCTTCGATGCATTCATACCATTCGTCGCATCCGCCATTGCGATCTGGGCAGTAGCGTCTTACACGATTACCGAAGAGAAAGCGCACGAAGTTCGCATGCAGCTAGAGCAGCGCCGTGGCAAGCAATAGCGGTCCTTTGAATTTCAAGGAGAAGCTGGGTTACGGCCTGGGCGACGCCGCGTCCAATTTTTTCTTCGTAACTTTTAACATTTTTCTGCTGTACTACTACACCGACGTATTCGGCATAACTGCAGCTGCAGTCGGTACGATGTTCCTGGTTACGAAGATTATCGACGCCGTCAGCGACCCAATCATGGGACTAATTGCCGACCGGACGAATACTCGCTGGGGCAAGTTTCGACCCTATCTGTTGTTTGCTGCAATTCCCTACGGGCTCTGCGGCTACGCCATGTTCGCCAACCCTGATCTTTCCGACACCGGAAAGCTTGTTTATGCCTACGTAACCTATTCACTGATGATGTTGGCATACACTGCGATCAACGTACCGTACTCCGCGCTGATGGGCGTGATTTCTTCGTCATCCATCGAACGCACCAAGGTTGCGAGTTACCGCTTTTTTTGTGCGTTTGCAGCTGGCTGGTTGATCGGCACATTCGTAACACCATTCAAGAACATTCTCGGCGGCGGCGATGAAGCGCTGGGCTTTAAGTTGACGATGGCAATCTTCGCCGTTGTATCGGTTGTGTTTTTCTGGATCACGTTTGCAACGACGAAAGAGCGCGTTATTCCCAAGCCAAGCAAATCGAACATTCGTGAAGATCTGAAGGTCTTGCTGCAAAACGGCCCGTGGAAGGCCCTGTTTTGGACCGGGATATTCACACTGATCAATATTGCGGTTCGTCAGGGCACTCAGGTTTACTACTTCAAGTATTTCGTCGGTGACGACGGTACACCGCTATTTCTGATTTTCGACAAGACCGCGGTTTTCATCTCGACCGGCCTGGCGGCGATGATGGTCGGTGTCGTGTTCGCCAGATTCTTGAGCGAGAAATTTGAAAAACGTAGTCTGCTGATCACCCTGTCAGTTATGAACGCGGTCTTTATGGCCATTTTCTTCATTCTGCCAGCCGACGCCTACGGTCTGATGGTGTTATTCAACGTCCTCGCCAACCTCGTTGCCGGACCTACGCCGGCACTCGTCTGGTCGATGTATGCAGACTGCGCGGACTATGGCGAGTGGAAGACTGGCAGGCGCACGACCGGACTTGTTTTTTCGGGCATCCAGTTCTCTCACAAGCTCGGACTGGCGGTAGGCGCGGGTCTCGCCGGGCTCATCCTGTCATGGTTTGGTTTTGTCGCTAATGAGGTACAGAGTGAATCGGCGATGTTCGGCATTCGCTTCATGTTCGCGATATACCCGGCGATCTTTGCCTTAATGGGCGTCGCCGCAATCTACTTCTACAAGATCGACAACGAGACCTTGCTGAGGATGGAGAAAGATCTGGCGGCGAGTCGCGGCTAGAGATACTCCTATTTGATATCGTCGTCCTCGAGATCGTGACCCCAATCGCGTTTTGCCGACAAGTAGCGTTTGTTTGAGTCAGTCACGCCGAAGACGTGCTTAACAGGCTCAACGTTCTGCAAACCCGCTGCCTGCAGGTCGCTTACTTTTTTCGGATTATTCGTCAGCAGCCGGAACGGTCCGTCGCCGCGAAAATACTTTAGTAAGGTTGCCGCGTCGCTGAAGTCTCTCGAGTCATCCGGCAGGCCAAGTGAACGATTCGCCTGGTAGGTATCCTCACCACCGTCTTGTAAGAGATAGGTCGCCGCCTTGGCCCAGAGACCAATGCCACGACCCTCGTGGCCGGACATATAGATGACGATTCCGCCCTGCTCGTCCGCGTCGATAAGGTCGACAGCGGAATGTAGCTGCGGACCGCATTCGCAGCGTTCCGACCCGAATACATCGCCAGTCAAACAACTCGAATGCACCCGTACTAGCGGATTGCTCCACTTTTCGGGATCACCGATCAGCAATACGCTGTTTACTGCCATTGATGATGCAAGGCTGGCGAAAGATGCCTGTGCATTCTCCGCCAACAGATGGTCTGCCATTTCCTGAATCTTCGACAGCTCGGTATTACGT
>JBPCXZ010000311.1:0-5371 GCA_051008055.1 Woeseiaceae bacterium | reverse complement strand
CGGCAGATCCGGCAATGAGTCGAAATTCACCATCGAATCCGGGATGTCAGACAGTTCGCCTGAATCCACGTTGTAAAAGTGGTGATGAGCACCAGTAGTCGAGTCGTAAAACTTGCGAATCGGATCGACCATGACTTCCTTGACCAGACCACGCTCGCTGAACAAATTCAAAGTGTTGTAAACAGTCGCCTTGGAGACCGCACTGCCCGCAGTGCGCAAGCGCTCAATGATTTGGTCTGCTGACAGATGCTGCGGTTTCTCGAGCAGGATTAAGGCCACTTCGAGACGCTGCGGTGTCGGCAGGATTTCAAGTTTTTCGAATTCAGAGCGAACGCCCATTGGAGACATTATTTTACCAACCTTTAAATTTTTGGAATTGCAATTATAGCGGAGTTTATCAGCAAGCAGAATCTCGCCTACAGGATCAAAGTAATAATTTGTTATTTAGGTCCGACATGGAAAGTTTCCAACGTGGTTATACATTGTACGAACTGCTAATAACCCTGTTCTTAGTCACGGTTCTCATAACGGTTGCGATCCCATCATTCGCAAGCATCGTCGCAAATAGTCGAGTACGAACAGAAGTAAACGCGCTATTCCACGCTGTGCATCTTGCACGCAAAGAGTCGATTATGCGCCGACGCGTCGTGTCGATCTGCCCAAGCAATGATGGACTGCAATGTTCTCCCGGTGTGAATTGGTCCAACGGGTGGCTTATGTTTGATAATACCGATCGCGACGAGCCGCCGCGCGTTGATCCGGGGGAAGCAGTCTTGCAGGTTCGACGCACGGCCGACTCAATACGCATAACAGCCAATCGTCGCGGCTTCACACTCAGAGCTACGGAAAAAAGAGCGACCAACGGCACCCTCGTCGTCTGTGATCGACAAAATCGGGTAACACCTCGCGCGCTAGTCGTAAGCTATACCGGACGGCCCAGGGTGGCGCTGAGGAGGCGTAATGGCGATGGCTATTTCTGCGTCGATTAAGTCAAATTGCCTGCCGCAATTTCGACCGCCTGTCGGGCCCTGCCGCCCGTTCGTCAGCCCGTCGCCAATGCTGCGATACGACTCATTATATTAAGCGTCATGCGGCACAGACTGGAAAACGGGTTCACCATCTACGAACTGATGATCACGATCTTGATCATCGGCCTTGTACTTGCGCTCGGGCTGCCCAGTCTGCGATCCGTCGTGCAAGATAACCGGGTAACTGCCGCGACGAGTGATCTTCAAAACGCATTCAAGATTGCGCGCAGCGAAGCTGTCCGAGCGAGAGCTAATGTCACGGTCTGTGCGAGTGACAATTCCTTGTCTTACGATGCGGACTGTCGCGGCGAGTGGCAAGACGGGTATATCGTTTTTGTAGACAACGACGGCAATCTGGCACGCAACGCTGCAGACGAAGCCATGGTCAGAACACATCCCGCAGCAGCGGACGGCGTTCGCCTGCTTGTGGCGAATGACGCAAAATTTTTTAGTTTCACATCGACAGGAATCAGTCGTGGCGATGTCGACGAACTTTCAGCGGTTTCACAAATTATTGTTTGCGATGAACGTGGCCTTGCAGAGGCATCCCAAGACAATTCAACCGCGAGACTGATCATCGCAACACCACTTGGCCTTACCACCGCTACGCGAAACTACAGCATGGTCAACAATGCCATGCAGATGATGGGCAAGAGCTGTCTTTAGGGCAGGAACAATTTATGCAACAGGAAGCAGCACAGATTCTCGCAAGCAGCACTCGTCACCGGCATAACGGATTCTCGCTGGTTGAAGTGCTGATTGCGTTGGTAGTTTTGTCTGTCGGCATGCTGGGTGTGGCTGGTCTGTATGTACAAAGCATGCAGGCCAGTCGCACCTCGATGTTACGGCATCATGCTGTCATTCTCGCCGGCGACGTTGCGGACCGAATCAGGGCAAACCCACGCGCCGGGGTCGCTTACCAGGGATCCGGTCGGGACAATGACTGCGTGTCAGGCTTCGTAAACTGCGACGAATCGGCGATGGCAGGCCACGATATCCTGCTGTGGAAACAGCAGGCCGCCGAATCGCTGCCAGACGGCGACGTGCAGATAACATTTGACGAGAGTGGCGACCTGCCGACATACCTGATCGTCGTGATCTGGTCCGAACCAGGCTCTCTTACGCCACCCTTCTACTCCCTTTCCATTCCAGTGTTCCCCATCTAGGCCGTCCGTTATGAATTGCATGGTCGACATCAATAGCAAGCGGCAAGCGGGCCTGACAATGGTGGAACTATTGGTCGGTCTGGCGGTGGGCTCGTTCCTCATGATCGGTGCGATGCAGATTTTCAGCCAGAGCCGCCAGGCGTTTGTCATCAACGAGTCTATCGCTGGCGTACATGACACGGCGCAACTGGCGCTGGATACGATTGAAAATGACCTGCGCATGGCCAGCAACTGGGGACGCAGCAGCAGGGCAATTGCGATTGACGGGCGTTCGGTCCAAGGAGACCCGAACCCGAATAACTTGCCGGCGCCGGTTGCTTGCGGAGAGGCATGGTCGCTGGATATAGCGCTACCAGTGGATGGCGTTAATAACCAGTACACCCTACCCTGCCTGCCTCGATCGATCGCGCAAACCAATTCCGATGTCATTACCGTCAGACGAGCGACCGTTGCGCCGGTTGCGATCGACAGTGCTCGCCTGCAGATTCAGACCACACGCATTCAAGGTGAAATCTTCAATGGTTCGGCACCGCCCGCGTCGTTTAGCGTTACGGTCAATCCGAGCACCGGCTTACCTGCATCCAGCACGCATAACCTGATGGTTTCGTCTTACTACGTTGCCGGCGACTCAGAACTAATGCCCGGTGTTCCGACCCTGCGTCGCAAACGCCTGACGACATTCAATGGTGAGCCGAGCATCGTTGACGAAGAAATCGCGCCCGGCGTCGAGAACATCCAGATACAACTTGGCATTGATGTCGACCAGGACAATAGCGTTGACCGGTATGTGAACCCTGGTGAAGGTATTTACGACCCGAATGACGCGACAAGCTTCATTCCCGGGGCTCGAGTTGTGACCGCCCGAATCTGGCTCTTGGTTCGTGGCGTATACCGCGAGAACGGCATCGTCGATCCAAAAGATTATTCACCCGGCGACGTACAGCTTGGAACGTTCACTGACGACTATCGACGCATGCAGGTTTCGAAAACCATTTTGCTTCGCAACACGAGAACCTGATCAGGAACGAATCGATGCTGCCAACACTACACATGAAAAAACAGAAGGGCGCCGCGTTGATCGTCGGGCTGGTTCTGATGGTACTGATTACTGCGCTGGCCATCTCCGGTATGAATACAGCCACCACCGAGCTTGCGCTGGCACGGAATGATCAGATACACGAATATGCGTTTCAGGCGGCAGAGACAGGGCTCGAGGATATTCTGAGTTCGGACTCGCTCACAACTAATGGCAATCTCGCAACCTCCCGTACGATCAACGAGCAAGACTCTGTAGCGGGCGAAGTAGTTTTTGAAGGATGGTCAATCGTCCCGGACAAAGCCTATAGCCTGGGCTCCGGCAGTGGTATCGCCGCATATCATTTCGTCGGGACAGCAACGGCTACTTCTCGCCGCGACCCGGAAACCACGACCAACCGTGACGCCGAGGCTGTGCATTCGCAAGCTTTCTACATCGTTGGCCCGGAACCCCCTGCGTTGTGAAAACGTCAGTTCACAACAGATTCGTTATGCCGAAGCAGATATGCGTAGCGGCATTCGCAGCACTAATGCTTGGCCAGTCGGTTTACGCCGATGACACCGAGTTACTGTTGAGCATCTCACAACCCGCTTCGCAGCATGACGAGATGTCTGCTCAGGACACTTCGGGGGCAATGATCACACAGCGGGCGTCCAACCAGCTCTACGATAGCAATCGATTCTACTCAGGCGCCTGCGACAAAGACTTGAATTACTGGACCGACGTGAGCGTGATACCAGACTGTTCGACAACAAGAAATATCATCGACAAGAAAGACTTTCTCTGTAACGACGCAACCCGACGCCTGACAACTCGCGGCAGTTCACGAAATATGTTGGCACAGTACCGTGATGGCGGTCATGACGGACACTCTATTGGTTCGCATCGTTGGCAATTTCTGGCTCCGGGTCATGCCAATTCACCTGTTGAATGCCTGGCAGACCTCGGCAACCACGGCGACGGCCGCGCTAACTATCGATGGCCAGCTGCGGGCACCGATGTTTCTGATCCGTTTACCGACAATGCACAAGACGCTCTTTCTTGGGGCAGTACGCCACGCAATCGCAGCTACACGATTTACGACGGCAATTACCTGAACTGGATAAGTAACCACAGCGACATGCCGTTGAGCCCAGCGGATAACGGGAAGCCCGTCACGGGGAACGCTGGCGACGACGAGCCGGACTCCTGTGCTCTCAAGGTGTCAATGTCATTCACGAAACCAATTGTTGCCGTGGACGCTTTCAATCGCACGCGACACCTGAACGACATCTACCTGTCGACCTTCGACGTTCGACCGAAAACGCACTGGCCAGGTAATCTGACAAAGCACCGCATTGAAAGTCACCGCATCAACGAGCTAAGCGACGGTTGGTCTGGTGCGCAACTGAATTCCGCGTCGGCGACGCGAAACTTGTACTCCAACATCGTTTCCAGCGATCTGAGTGCCGCTGGCAACGCGCTTATTACCGGTAACGACGCTCTCCGCCCGTCAGATCTCGGGCTGACCGGCGCCTTCGGCGAACCAAGCCTGGACGAGTTAGTTAGCTGGGCACATAGTGTGAGGACAGTGGGTGATTCCCTGCACTCACAACCGGCCGCGGTCGTGTATGGCGGCGATGCCAGCGATCCCGATACCGTAGTTTACGCGGCGACGAATGACGGTTTCTTACACGCCATTTCTGGTCGCGATGGCCGGGAACTGTGGACGTTTGTACCAGAGCAATTGCTCGCTAACCTGACTCGCCTCTACTTCGATCCCGCCGCCAAACACAAGAACTACGGACTCGACGGTAATATTGTTCCCGTTATCAAAGACGTCGATCATGATGGCCAGATCGAAGCTGAGGATGGCGACTTCGTTTACCTTGTTCTCGGCATGCGCCGTGGCGGCCAGACTTATTTCGCGCTCGATGTCACCGTCAAAGAATCTCCGCACCTACTGTGGGTTTTCGACAGCAAGGAGTCTGGCGAAAGTTGGTCGACGCCGTCGATATCGCGCATGCACGTTGCAGGCGAACTGCAGAATGCGGACCAAGCTGTCGTAGTTATCGGCGGTGGTTATGACACCGTCCACGATACCGCAACTCACCCTCCCGGTGCCGACGGCAGCGGCGCAGGAATTCATATACTGGACTTGG
>JBPCXZ010000310.1:0-6722 GCA_051008055.1 Woeseiaceae bacterium | reverse complement strand
GACTTCGCGCCGCGCGATTTACGGTATGCAAACAGTGAGTAGATCATTGCGCCGAATACGACGACGCCGATCGCCACCATGCACCAGAAGGCAAGCATGTGAATGCTATAGGTTTCCGCACTTAGTTTGGTTACGCCCTTTGGCATATTCAGTGCGAGGTCGGCACTCGCCGTACCCGCCCACGTAAGGCCTGGTAGGGTGATAAATAGTTTTCGAATCATTTGATTTTTCATCCAGCGGGCCATTCAGGGGCCGCGTTAATTCTGTTTGCCAGCGATCAGGCTGATCCACCGGCAAAAAAGCCTGCGAAGTTTACTCAAACCCAACGACGCATGCAACGCTTGTTCTAGCCAACTCATTATCGTAACTGCCTGTTTTGTAAGGGGTTAGTTTCGTCTACTTATTTGGTTTAGACCGATTCTAACCTCTCCGGTTCCTGCTTGCATACCAGAACCCCAGCAATGACCGTAGACAAGCTCCAGGTCGAGCTCAATTTGCCCGTCGCTGGCAGCGCTTTGCAGCGCCTTGGTCAGCCCGGCAAATCGTCGTTTTCCGGTCAGTGAACGCCGCCGGTCGGTCAGGCAATTACGCGCGCCACTCCCGTTCAGGTCGCGAAACAGTGCCGTCGGGTCACTGTAGCGGACCTTGAGCCGATCGACATCGAGCACCGGGTCGCCAAGTCCGGCACGCACGGCCGCATCGCCAATATTGTGCATATCGGCGAAGTGATGCACATGCGGCTCCTGGTCTGTTGCCTGCCAGGCCTGTCGCAGCTCAGCAAAACTATCGGGACCAAGGCTGGCGAACAGGAACAGTCCATCCTTGCGCAGAATTCGATTAACTTCCGTAAAAACGGCAGGCACATCATCGATCCATGGCAGCAACTGGTTGCAGAACACGACATCGACACTGTGATCGTCGAGAGACGTCTGCGCCGCGTCGGCTTCGACAAATGAGCACTTCGAGAACCACGATTGCTTTGCAGTAGCCCGCTGCAACATTGCCGGCGATTGATCGATGCCAATTATCCGCGCGCCGCGAAACCGTTTGGCGAGCAGCTTGCTCGTCGTACCTGTAGCGCAACCGAGATCGACAACCACCTTCGCCGCAATCGTCATGGGTTCGAGTCGGGCGAACAAACCGTCGCGCGTAACCGCGTGTACGAAATCGAAATCGTCAAAGTTTTCGGCCGCAAGTTCAAATCTGCGGCGCACATCAGAGGTCCGTAATGGCATCAAGATACGTTACCAGCTTTGTTCAGGATTGGTGCAATTTCGACCCATGCAGTCGAATGGAAATCGAATGACAATCTTCTGATGAACCTCAGACTACTGCCCAACATGCTGCTGCCTGTGCACTGCATTTTCTGCGGTGTGCGCTGCGAGTCTCATGAAGTATTTATCTGCGATGGCTGCGTGGCCGACCTCCCGTGGCAGGATGAACTTAGCAATACAGATGTTGCGCCACTCAGCACCGTCGCCGCGCTATTTGCGTATGCGTTTCCGTTGGATGTGGCGCTCAAGTCGCTGAAGTTCCGCCGCCGCCTTGACTACGTGCCAGGCTTGGGCGAGCTGTTGTGGCAAGCAATGCGCGAACTGCCTGCAGATATAGACGCGTTGTTGCCGATGCCGCTGCACTGGCGCCGGCAGGCGATGCGCGGTTTCAATCAGGCTCATGAACTGGCCCGCATACTGCGTAGAAAAACCGCCCTGCCGATTGTGCGTTCTGTTCGTCGCGCACGCCCGACAGCCTTTCAATCAGGGCTAGATGAGCCTGCCCGCAGGCGCAATTTGCGCAGCGCCTTTGTCGCAGTCTCTCCGGTCGTGGCGAATCATGTGCTGATCGTCGACGACGTCATCACGACCGGCGAGTCGTGCAAGGAGTTGGCAAAGGTAGTGCTGGAGGCGGGTGCCGGTAAGGTAAGCGCGCTGGCAGTGGCGCGAGTTGGCGGCCAAGCCAATGCTACGGGTTAAAGGCGTAATGCAACGCGATGCCGACAAAAATGATGAGCCCAATGATGTGGTTGTGCAGGAACGCAGCAAAGCAGCCAGCCGCTTGACGGTCGCGGGCAAGCCACAGGTGATAGGCCATGAGTCCCGCCGAAATGACAACCGCGGCGTAGAACCAGAAGCCAAGGCTGGCGAGCAAGCCAACCAGGACCAGGCCAATAATCATGAGTACCTGTAAGCCGGCAATGACGAACAGGTCGACGTCGCCAAACAGAATGGCGGTGGACTTTACGCCTACCTTTAGGTCGTCTTCGCGATCAACCATTGCGTAGAACGTGTCATAGATAACGGCCCAAACCAGCGCCACACCAAAAACCAGCCATGCGAGCTGCGGTGTTTCGCCAGTCTGCGCAGCAAATACCATCGGCACCGCCCAGCCGAATGCGGCGCCCAGGACAAACTGCGGAATCGAAATATAACGTTTGATAAACGGGTACACGATCGTTAGTCCGGCGGCGACGATAGCGAGCATTTGGGCCTGACGATTCAACATCGTTGCGAGACCAATAGCGATCAAACCGAGGGCAACGAAAAGTACCAGAGCCTCGGTCGGCGTTACTGCGCCAGACGCGATAGGCCGGTCCCGGGTCCGTTCAACGTAGGGGTCGATCTTGCGGTCCGCATAATCGTTCAGCACACAACCGGCGGAACGCATCACAAAGACACCCAGCAGAAACACAACAAAAAGGCCCTGGTCCGGATGCCCTGCCCCGGCCAGCCACAGTGCCCACATCACCGGCCACAGTAATAACCAGATGCCGATGGGTTTGTCGACGCGCATCAGTTTCGAGTAATTGCGAACCTGCGTTATCGCGCTACGAGGAATTAAGTCTTTAAGCTTTTTCATTCGATGACAGTTTACTACGGCTCAGACTTTGCCGTAGCGTCCCGCGTCACCGAGCCAACGACGTACGATGGCCTGGCCGACCTCGGGCGCCGCATTCCGAATCGCTGCCGCGGCCTTTTGCACCTGCGGCATCAGGTCGGCGTCGCGAATCAGGTTCGCAATTCGATAATCGGGCAGCCCGGTTTGCCGCGTACCCAGTAGTTCGCCCGGTCCACGTAACTCCAGATCGCGCTGCGCCACCAGGAAGCCATCATTGGTATCACGCAGTACTGCAAGCCTGCTTCTTGCGGTCTGTCCGAGCGGCGGTTTGTACAACAACACACAGTGACTCTGCACATCGCCACGGCCTACCCGGCCGCGGAGTTGATGCAGCTGTGACAAACCCATGCGTTCCGCGTTCTCAATAATCATAAGGCTGGCATTCGGCACATCCACGCCAACTTCAATAACAGTCGTGGCCACCAGTAGCTGAATCGTGCCGTCTTTGAACGCTTGCATGCCTTTTTCTTTTTCAGTCGACCGCATGCGGCCGTGCACCAGGCCGACGCGGATGTCCGGCAGTGCTTTGCTAAGCATTTCATAACTGACCTGCGCCGCCTCGTAGTCGAGCACCTCCGATTCCTCGATTAACGGACATACCCAATACGCCTGCTGACCTGCCTGGCACGCCGAGCGCACTCGCTCGATCACCTCTTCGCGACGAGTCTCCGGTAGCGCGACCGTTTGCACGGGCTGTCGGCCGGGCGGCAACTCATCGATGATGGATGTGTCCAGGTCCGCATAGGCAGCCATCGCGAGTGTTCGCGGGATGGGTGTTGCGGTCATGACGAGTTGGTGTGGATAACCGTGTTCGGAAATACCCTTTTCGCGCAACGCAACGCGCTGATGTACGCCGAAGCGATGTTGTTCGTCGATTACCACCAGCGCCAGGTTTTTGAATTCCACGCCTTCCTGAAAAAGTGCGTGCGTGCCAATCGCTAACGAGGCGCTGCCGTCGGCAATGGCCGCCAGCGACGCGCGTCGTGCCGCGGCACGCTGACTGCCACTCAACCAGGCCGGTTCAATACCCAGGGGTTGTAACCAATCGCTGAAACTGCGCCAGTGTTGTTCGGCCAGCAGTTCGGTTGGCGCCATGATTGCTGCTTGCACACCAGAGCCAATCGCCTTGAGGCAAGCTATTGCCGCGACGACTGTCTTGCCGGAGCCGACGTCACCCTGGATGAGCCGCATCATTGGGTGCGGCTGTGCCATATCGCCGACTATTTCAGTGACTACTCTTTGCTGTGCGGCAGTTAGCTGGAACGGTAGTGTTTCGAGAAACTTCCCGATCTCCGCGTCGCCTTTTGCAAGCGCAATGGCCGCTTCGTTCTGCGCGAGTGCTCGCAAACTGCGCAGGCTCATGAAATGTGCGAGCAGCTCTTCAAATGCCAGGCGAATCTGGCAAGGGTGTTTTCCCTCGAGAATCCTTTCAACATCCGCATCTGGCGGTGGCCGATGCAGGTAGCGAATCGCCGACGCCAACTCTGGTAAATCCAAGTCCGCCGTTACGTCTTCGGGCAGCAGCTCTGCAGGTGGTGACGCTCCCATAATGCGCAATGCCTGATCGGTCAGGCTGCGCATCCGCCCCTGTTGTACACCTTCTGTTGCCGGGTATATCGCAGTTAACGAGTCGTTGATCGCAGCATCTTGATTCTCGCGCAGAATTCGGTACTCCGGATGTACCATCTCGAATCCGATCGGACCCTTACGTACCTCACCGAAGCAAGTTACTTTGGTGCCTTGCCTGAATTGCGCTTGTTGCTGCCGCGAATAATGAAAAAAGCGTAACGTCGCCTGACCGGTGCCGTCAGAGATTCGCACCAACATATTTCGGCGTCCACGATACACCGTCTCGGCCAGCTCTACCTCGCCAGTAACCAGGCAGCGCTGGCCAATCTGCAACGCACCAAGTTTCACCAGCTGCGTGCGATCCTCATACCGCAGTGGCAACAGGAACAACAGGTCCTCAATGCGAAACAGGCCGAGCCGTTCGAGTTTTTCTGCGAGCGCGGGACCAACACCGTTAAGGTCGGTGAGTGGCGAAGCCAGGGTTGAAGTCATGCGCTCCTACAGAGCCAGAATTGCGTCGGCCTCGACGTCGACCCCTTTCGGCAACGACGCGACACCAACCGCAGCGCGTGCGGGATACGGTTGTTCGAAAAAATCTTCCATGACGCTGTTGACTGTTGCGAAGTTGCCCAGGTCGGTCAGGTAGATTGTCAGTTTCACGACTTGATCAAGCGATCCGCCGGCAGCTTCGGCTACGGCTTGCAAATTGCTGAATACCTGGCGGGCGCGCGCTGCAAAATCACCATCCACTACATCCATGGTTGCCGGATCCAAGGGAATTTGGCCGGACAGGAAGACCAGTCCATTCGCGTTGATCGCCTGCGAATAGGTGCCGATTGCGGCCGGTGCATTATCGCTGTGTATTGCCTGTTTAATCATTTCTTTTTGTCGCTCCAAATATTCAATGACTGACTATGCGCACTCGCGGGAAACGCGCAGGACGTTCGGCATCTGCTTGACCTTGCGCATGATTTGCGCGAGATGATGCCGATCTCGAACCTGCAACAGGAATGCCATTACCGAACAATCATCATGACGCCCCAGTACCGAGACCTCTTCGATGTTGGAACCAGCATCCGCAATCGTAGTAGCAACCTCGGCCAAAGCACCCGGCTTGTTCTGGGTCTCCACCGCAATCTGGCTGGAGAACTCGCGGTCGATGTCCTTTTCCCAGCTGACTGAAATCCATTTCTCTGGCTGCTTGCGAAATATCGCGAGGTTGCCGCAGTTATTACGATGAATGACCACGCCGCGCCCCGAGCTCAGGTATCCCATAACGTCATCACCCGGTATCGGCAGGCAGCAACGAGCATAGCTAACAACGACACCCTCGGTGCCAGCAATCACGAGGCTCGCAACATTCTCCTCTTTGTCGCCCTCTTCATTGACACCGACAAGGAAACGAGCGGTCAATGGCGCGAGTCGCTCACCCAAACCGATCTGCTCGAACAATTCGATATTGTTTGTGATACCAAGCTCTTCGAGTGCAGCCTTCATGCGCACCTTGCCTACTTTTCTAAGCGACGAGTCCAGGTCCTTCAAAGATTGGTCGAGCAAGCGCTTGCCGAGGTCTACCGACTCGCTGGTCAGCATAGTCTTCATGTAGTGGCGAATTGCTGTACGCGCCTTCGCTGTGCGAACAAAGGTTAGCCAGTTTGGATTCGGCTTGGCGCCGCGACTTGTGACTATCTCAACGGTCTGGCTGTTCGCCAACGGGGTTCGGAGCGGTACCAACTTGCGATCAACTTTCGCAGCAACACAACGATTGCCAATGTCTGTGTGTACGGCATAGGCGAAGTCAACCGTCGTTGCGCCTTTGGGCAGCGGCATGATGTCGCCAGTTGGTGTGAAGACATAAATTTTGTCGGGGAACAGATCGACCTTGACGCTTTCAAGAAACTCCTCGGATGTGCCGGAACTCTGTAATTCGGCGAGATTCGCTAACCACTCGCGCGCGCGTCGTTGCGGTGTCGCGTCTGATTTTTCATCCGCTTTGTATTGCCAGTGCGAAGCTACTCCGGACTCTGCAACGCGATCCATCTCGCGGGTTCGAATCTGAACTTCCAATGGCAGCCCCTTCGGACCAAACAACGTGCTGTGTAATGACTGGTAACCATTAATGCGAGGAATAGCGATGTAGTCCTTGAATCGGCCCGGCATCGGTTTGTAGTGTTTATGCACGAGCCCGAGCGCGCGGTAGCAGTCGTCGACGTTGTCTACGATGACACGGAACCCGAACACGTCGACGATTTCGCTCA
>JBPCXZ010000309.1:0-9211 GCA_051008055.1 Woeseiaceae bacterium | reverse complement strand
GTCCAGCGACCATGACCGATCCTGAAACAATACGTACCTGACCATCATCAGTGTCGACCAACAATGCGCCATCCTTGTCGACACCTGCCGCGATACCGACAATCTGCTTGTCGGTCTGATCGACAATTACCTCGCGTTGCCGCAACCAGTCATACCCGGCCCAATGCTCAGCAAATCTTGCGAAACCGAACGCGGCAAACTTCCTCATCACGCCGTGTACGTGATCCAACAGAGTCGCAGCAACTTTCGACCTGTCAGGCAGGGGGTCACTGATATCTGCCAGATCAACCGTACGTGCGGCCCAGTCCGACTCGATACTCGCTTCGGCATCGTCGGGAAAGTCGATGTTCAATCCGATACCGGTTACGACGGTTACGCCTGCAGTTGGACGGGACTGTATTTCTGTCAGGACACCGCCAAGCTTGCCGTCCAGTGCCACGATGTCATTCGGCCACTTGAGCGTAACCCCATCGATGCCAAGTTCTTGCAGCGCGTTAATCACTCCGACACCCGTCGCAAGTGTCAGGCTTGGCAATTGCTCAGGCTTTGCTTCAAAGGAATAGGCCAGTGACATGTACAGGCCAGCGCCAGGTGGTGATACCCAACGCCGATAGTGCCGCCCTCGTCCCGATGTCTGGTGGTCCGCAATCGCCACCCGAAATCGTTCCGGCGCCGGCGCCGGCTGCGAAATCAGATAGGTGTTGGTTGATGCAATACTGCCGAAGATTTCCAGTTCGTCCAGGCAGTCACTGGTCTTGGAATCTAACGCTTGGCGGATTTGGCCGGCGTCAAGATTGCTCATCGTTCTCAGATTGCTTGCGCCGCCCGAGAATCATGAGTCCGTGATTGCGGTGCTCGGTGCCGGCTCTCATGCGCTGAATATTCGAGCGATGCCAGAAAACGATAAACAAGCCGATCATGGCTGCGTACATGAACAACGCATCCTCCGCCGGCAGCATAGTGAAACCGATCCAGACAGGGAGCGCGATTGCGGCTGCCATCGTTGCGAGTCCTACGTAACCGCTGATTAGCAGGACAACCACCCATACAATCAGCAGTGGAATGATCAGACTGGCATTAATTGCAGCGAGAGTGCCGACGTACGTCGCGGCACCTTTGCCGCCTTTGAAGCGATGGTAAATCGGCCACACATGACCGAATACTGCCGCTGTCGCACAGGCCAGTGTTAGCCAGTCTCTGGATACTGCCGGGTCGGCAGGAACGAATGGAATTTCGAGGCCCGGCACAATAGCCGCCCCCACGAAGCCCTTCCCGATATCAATGATGACCACGCCCAGCGCGAACAAGATGCCCTGCGTGCGCAGCGCGTTGGTGCCGCCGGCATTGCCGCTGCCCATTGTGCGGATATCGACACCGCCACGCAGGCGGCCGACGATGATCGAACCCATCAGGGATCCGATGAAATAACTAATCAGAAATTTGACGCCGAGTTCGAGCATGGAAGAATCCACTTTGCTTGCGATAACGTTCGCATTGTAGCATCGGGCAATGGCTTTCCGCGGCAGGTAAATGACCGACCAGCGAGTTTCTGTTTTGATCAATCCGACGGCCGGGCGTGGCAGGGCCGGGCGACGCATGGCAGCCATCCGCAGCTTGTTCTCTGCCGCACTCTTACCCATTGATCTTTTTCTCAGCGACGATGTTGGCGACATCGAGGAACAAGTGGGACGACTGGTTGAGCGCGGTGTCCGTAAACTTGTAATTGTCGGGGGTGACGGCAGCGTCAACGAGGCCGTCAATGGGCTGCAGCGCACTCAAAATGACTGTTGCCTTGGGTTGATTCCTAGCGGCACCGGCAATGATTTCGCCAAAGCCTGTGGCATCCCGCTGGACTGGGAATTGGCGGCAAATTCTTTAGTGCAGCGCATTGCCTACGATGAAGCCACGCGTCAGATCGATATTGGTAGAGTCAATGGCCGCTACTTCGCCAACGGCGTCGGCATTGGCTTCGATGCCAAAGTGACTCGTATCGCCCGATCGATTCGATGGCCGATTGGCAACCTTGTCTACCTGGTAGGGTTGTTACGCGGTTTATCCGGCGGCGTCGCTACGCCGGAACTACAAGTCACAGGCGACGGCGCACAGTTTCAAGGACCCGCAACACTCGCGACAGTGTGCAATGGCCCATTCGTCGGCGGTCTTTTTCATATTGCGCCACCGGCTGCGAATACCGACGGCAAACTGGACCTGCTGATCGCCGCTCCGGTATCTCGTGTGAGGATTCTCGGGCTGCTACCCAAACTTATGCGTGGTGAACATATGAACGAACCGGAAGTCTCTCATCAGTTGACCGAACATTTGACGATCGAAGCGGCGGGGCCGGTCGAGTCCCACTTCGACGGTGAGGTGCAGCCGTTACAGGACAAGTTTGAAATCGAAGTCTTACGCGGCGCGCTGCGTTTGCTTTGATGAACCCCGCGACCCCATGTAAATCGCCAGGAGCGTAATGACTGCACCACTCAGTTCAATGGCCGACATCGGCCTGTCAAAAAACAGCACATCCCAGACAAAGCTCAACGCCGGTTGCAACAGCAGCGCGATGCCGGCCTGAGTAGTGGTTACCATGCGCAAACTGCTCGCGATCAACAATAAGCCCAGGCACTGCGAGAAAATGCCGTAGCTAATCAGCCAGGTAGCATCGGACGCAGACGGAATGACTAACGAGTTGCCTTCGGCAATTGTAATTATTCCCAGAATGACGGCCGATCCGATCGAAACGACAGCCACTTCACTGACGGGCAGCGGATCAGTCGAGTCACGGCGCGCGGAGCGCATCACCAGCATATAGGCTGCGTAGAACAACGCGGCCAGCAAACCAAGGATGACGCCCGTCCGGTAATCTGTGGCCAGTGCACTCCAGTCGAAACCTACAATCATGCCAAGACCAAACAGAGCCGCTGGAACAGCGATCAATTGCAACAGGCTCGGCCGCTGGCCAAGCAATAGCAGACCTGCCAGCATCATGAAAAATACCTGGAAATTCGACAGCAGCGTCGCGAGCCCCGGGCCAACCACGACGACACTCGCGTGAAAAAACCAAATATCCAGTGCGAAAAATACGACGCCAGCTGCCAGCAACTGCCAGGCCCGTTTCGACAGCGTAAGTCGCCGCCGTGTTACCAGCAGAACCAGTAATAACGCGACCCCGCCGATAGCGAGCCGGTAAAAACCGCTGGTCGACGGCGAAACACTGGCAAGCCTTACCCAAACAGCCGAAAAGCTGATGAAAATCGCGCCTAGGAACAGGCGCAGTAACGGATTGGCTAGATACTGCGTATGACTCAAGCGGACTGCAGCCAACGTTCACGACGAGCTACTACTTCCAGTTCAGCCTCGTCATCAACAGCCAGGTAACAAGTATCCTGCGGTGCATTGACCAGCGTTATGCTCATCGTCAGCAAATCGTCACCGCGAAAAACAATCAGCTCCAGCGTTTCCTTGTCGCGATAAGTTCGCAAACGTCGATCACCGTTCGCCGTATTGAAAGCGACACCATCCAGGGCGACAGCCACATCGCCCGGCGCAACGCCGGCTTTTTCCGCCGGCCCACCGTTCAACACGGACTTGAATACCAGCTGGCCGCCCGAATTAGCCAGATTGGCGCCGAGCCAAAGCGGCGCCGGGCGTTTGCCGGACTTTTTCTTGCCACCCTTGTCAGTTCGGCTGGCCGCCTGCCGCAGATGATGCTCGACGCCCACCGTCGCGAGCATAGCTGGTAACGGCAAATCACCGGTGCCGCGTACTGCCGCTGCAAAGAAATCGTCGAGATCGTGGTGCGCCAACTCAGCACACACCGCCTCGAAGCCATCCTCCGGCATACCCTCAGTGCTGGCACCCCAGCGCTCCCAGCTTGCCCGCATGACATCGTCCAACGACACTTCGCCGTCCGAGTCAGCACGCAGCTTCAAGTCCAGCGTCGCCGCGATCAGCGCGCCTTTGGCGTAGTAACTGATAATCGCGTTCGGCGCATTCGCGTCTTGTTTATAAAATTTCGTCCAAGCGTCGAAACTCGAGTCCGCGACGCTTTGGCGATGTCGCCCGCCGGTGCGTAGCACGCGCGTAATTATCTGACCCAATAACTCGAGATAACTTTCCTCGTCAATCAGGCCGGACCGAACCAACACCAGGTCGTCGTAATATGACGTGATGCCTTCGAATACCCACATCAGCTCGGTGTGCGACTCATCCGCCAGGTTGTACGGAGAAAATGCCGCGGGTTTCATCCGCTTGACGTTCCACAGGTGAAAATACTCGTGGCTAATCAGGCCGAGAAAAGTGCGATATCCGTCGCTGACTTCTTCTTCACCGCGCTGTGGCAAGTTGTCGCGTGAACAGACGTTACTGGATGACCAGCGATGCTCAAGTCCGCCATAGCCCTTTGCCGGTGCGTTCAGCAGAAACAGGTAGCGGTCCAGATCAGGCGGTGGTCCCATTAACTCCATGTGCTTGGAGCACAAAACCTGCAAGTCGTGGCAGATTCTTGCCATGTCGACACGTGTGCGCCCGCGAATCGCGATAGCGTGCGGAATGCCGTCCACGTCAAACTCTCCGATAGCCAGCTCGCCGATCTCAACCGGATGATCGATCAGCTCCGCATAGTCGGCGGCGACGTAACTGCCGAATTCATAAGGCTTGGCGTCCTTGCGTTGCATCGACGTCGCGACGCGCCATTTTTTTGCGACCGCATCTGACGGCGCCTGGATGTCCAATTGGCATTCGACGTCCTCTTGCCCCTGCACAGCGGGAAATACGCAGGGCCCGTTAAAATAGGCGTGCGTGTTATCCAGGTGTGCGCCCCGCACGCTATCATCGTAGCCATAGATTTCCGCGACTAAGGTGAGTGCGCGATCGGTGCTCGCGGCCCGCCAACAACTTTTGTCCAGCTTGGTCAGCTCAACATGCCGTCCATCCGACTCCGCACGAATAGCGACGACGTGCTTTGCGTAGTCACGAATCATGTAGCTACCCGGGATCCAGGCGGGAATAGCGAACACCTGTCCTGCCGGATCTGGATTGGCGACGGTAAGTCGAACCTCGAACAGGTGCGCGCCGAGGTCGATGGCGCTGATCGAATACTGGTGGGCTGTTGTCATGTCAGTTGAGATTCAGGCAAATGTATTTCTGCCAGCATACAGCGAACACTGCCGCCGGCTGAAGCTTCGATCGTCGAAATATCTGCGGTAACGATGCCGCCGTTGGCCTGCAGCAGCGCGAGTTGTGCGTCATCAAGCGAGTCGTATGCCTGTTGCGACATCGCGACCAACCGGTCGCCATTGAGATTACGCAGTTCCAGCATGTTGCCGGCAAACGCTTCCAATTGATCGAAACTCAGAAACAGCAGCTCCCGGCCAGAGTCGGTCAGACTTTCAATGACAGCTACGCGCTGATCTTCGCGCGCAATTGATTCGGCGCATATCACGGCGAGCTTCTCGCCCACATTCATCATCACATTCGTGTGATATATCGGCACCCCGTCTTTATCTACTGCATCAAATGCCACGACCTCGTAGTCCAACCTCTGCGCAAAGTCGCCCAACGGGTCCAGCTGCGTCCTGGATGACAGGCAGGCGTAGGCAACACGATTCGCCCGATCAAGAACCAGACTGCCTGTGCCCTCAAGATAGTGCCCCGCCGCCTCATGAGCGGAGAGATCAACCACCTCACTGATGGAGAATCCGTGTTCCGTGTCCAGCATCGGCAAAATATCGGGACGCCGCTCGGTGCGGCGATTCTCTGCTTCCATCGCGTACAGAACGACTCGTCCGTCGGCGTGGAAACTGACCCAGTTATTTGGGAACACCGAGTCCGGTGTGTGTGGCTCGGCTGTGTCTTCAACTATCACCACTTTGATGCCGGCGTCGCCCAAGGCAACCGCAAGCGCGTCGAATTCTTGCTGTGCACTGTCGTTCTGCTGCCCTGCGCTCTTATCCGTTTTACCCTGAAAACGATTCGACGGTGCCGTTAGCGGGTTACTCGCGAACCGGGTCGGCCGGATCATCAACACGGCCGATGCCAGTTGCGATTCCTTCTCTAGCGCGTCCATCTCACAGACTGGCACTCGGTCGTGCCGAAACGCTCGCATACCAGCGCTGCAGATTGTGCTGGCTTTCAGTCGGATTAATTTTCATCCGCGCGGCGAAATCGAATAAGACCAGTGCGGTGATGTCGGCAACGGTGAATCGATCGCCTGCCAAGTACTCATTGCTGGCAAGCTGCTCGTCCATTTTCTGAAAAAAGGCCTCCACTCGCGCCTTGCCCCGCACTGCCAATTCCGGAATTTGATCGTAACGATCCGGCCCTGGCAACGCCTGGCCCTGCAGGCCTTTGACCGTGTTGCGAAACGCATCGGCCATGGCCCAAAGGCCCTGCTGCTCAGCCTTCGCGTTCCACATCATTGTCATCGCTCGTTCGACAGCCGATGTGCCGAACAAGGTCGGTTCCGGCTGCATTTCCTCCAGGTATAACGATATCGCTGTGGCTTCGGTCAGGTTGGTACCATCATCCAATTCAAGAACCGGTACAACGCAGTCCGGGTTGATCGCGCGAAACTCGTCACTGAACTGCTCGCCGCTGCCCAGGTCAATTTGCACGGTTTCCACCTCAAGTCCCTTCTCTGCGATAAAAATACGCACTCGCCGAGGGCTCGGCGCTGTCTTGCAGTCATAAAATTTCACTTAGCTCTCCAGTGCCTTAGCTGCTTCGAATACCGTCGCCGCGTTCTGTCCGAACATCAGTGCCCTGGCTTTGTCGTTACGCGCTTCGTCGCGCTGCCAATCTTTACCGAGATTCACTCCGAGTTGCACTGCGGGGCGGGATTTAATGGCATCAAACCAGTGCCGTACATTCTTGAAGTTTTCGAGATTCTGACCGAAACGCTTGTAGGGCATTATCCAGGGAAACGCGGCGATATCAGCAATCGAGTATTCACCTGCCAGAAAGTCGCGATCGCGCAGTCGTACGTCCATCACCGCCAGCAGCCGATCGTATTCATTCGCATATCGATCATGTGCGTAGGGCACCGGGTCCTTGGCATAGTTGACGAAATGGCTAAGTTGCCCCGCCATCGGACCAAGTCCGCCGGCCTGCCAGAACAGCCATTGTAGGACGTCGAACCGAGCAACGGTATCCGCCGGCAATAACATCCCTGACTTCTCGGCCAGATAAATAAGAATGGCACCACCTTCAAAAACGGAGATTCCAGTCTCGCGGTCAACAATGGCCGGCATCCGATTGTTCGGGCTAATTTTCAGAAATTCAGGGTCAAACTGGTCGCCGGCGCCAATATCGCAGCGCAGGACGTTGTACTCGAGACCACACTCTTCAAGCATGATAGAAATTTTGCGGCCATTTGGCGTTGGCCAATAGTAGAGGTCGATCACTTTGCGTCCCATGCTTAATCGTCAACAGTATTCAGTATAAGATGTATTAATCATGTTGCCACTGCATTACTGGATTACCGGACTGGTCACGGCTATTGCCGTAGTTGCCTGCGTAATGGTGCATTACGAGGGCCTGCGCCTGCTCAGCGACAAGCTGCCGACGCCGCGTCGGCATCATCGCCGCCGCATCATTTTTCTAATACTGAGCCTGTTAGTCCTGCACGTCATTGAAATCTGGATATTCGGCAGTGCCTATTACCTGTTGCTGCACCAGGAAGGATTCGGCGAGATCGTTGGCTCGACAGGTCCGACCTTTGTAGATTGCATCTACTTTTCGGCTTCCGTGTTCACGACAGTTGGTTTCGGAGACCTGTATCCCACCGGCCCGATTCGCACGATGACAGGCACCCAGGGTGTTGCCGGACTGACGCTTATCACCTGGTCGGCGTCTTATACCTTCGTCGAAATGCTGAAGCGATGGAACGGTGACGACTAAGCACGCGCGCATCGTACTGAAAGCTGCGGACGGTCATGAAATTCACTTGCAGGAATGGCAACCGGAAGAACCTTCGGTCCACGTCGTGCAGATTCTTCACGGTCTCGGCGAGCACTCAGGTCGCTATGCACGCTTTGCAGAAGCGGCAGTCGAGCGCGGCATGGTCGTTTACTGCCACGACCATCGTGGCCATGGAGCGCACGCGGATCAACACGGCTACCTGGGTGGCAAAGACGGTTGGCGACGACTCGTTTCTGACAGCCATACCGTGCACCAGGAAATCCAGCGACGGCATGCGGCACTCCCGATCACGCTGATAGGTCACAGCATGGGCTCGTACGTTGCCCAGTCATACCTGATTGAGCACGCTTTACAAATATCTGGCTTGATCTTATCGGCCTCAACCTGGCCCGCGCGACTGCAATTACTGCCCGCCTCGATGCTGGCGCGAATAGAGAGTTTACGGCTGGGCAAGCATCGTCATAGTGCGTTGCTGGATCGGCTCGGGTTCGGCAACTTCAACAAACCCTTTCAACCTGCCCGGACGGATCTCGACTGGTTGTCCCGCGACAAGGCTGAGGTCGACAAGTACATGGCAGACCCGCTATGCGGCGGCCCGTACACGGTTGGTTTGTGGTGCGATTTGATCGGCGGCTTGCTCGAAGTCGGCAGCGACAGTTCGCTACAACGCATTTCTGCCGATATTCCGATTCTGATTACCGGTGGCGAGGCCGATCCTGTAGGTGGCGACAAGGGCATGAGCAAGCTCCTGACGCACTATGCGCAGACCGGACATCAGCGTCTGAAAGCCAAAATTTACCCGGGCGGCCGGCACGAAATGCTAAACGAAACCAATCGCGACGAAGTAACACGCGACTGGCTGGACTGGATTGAGACTACCACTCGTAGCGGACGCTAAGGCTGACCTGCTGACCGACGGCTGGTACGCCTGGAAATTGCTCGTAGTCGTCATCGCCAATGTTGTCGGCAGACAAGGCGACGCCAAGACCGCGGCCATCAAGCGGTCGCCAGGCCAGGGTCGCTGAACTTATAAATGCGCTGGCCGAACTCGCGCGCAGCGGGTTGGCTTCCTGTTCTCGATATTCATTATCCAAGCGCAATACCAAGCGGTCCGAGATACTCACTCGCAATGCCAACGTGGCGCGATGTCGGGCGAAGTTCAGGGCGTAGTAACTGGCATCAACCGTATCCGATTGGTAGTCCTCGTCCTTATCCATATACGAGTAACCAGCCACCAGGTCTACTGCCTGCCAGCTCTTGCCGTACAGGATCTGCAAACCCACCACGTCAATAT
>JBPCXZ010000308.1:0-2583 GCA_051008055.1 Woeseiaceae bacterium | reverse complement strand
ACTGGCGTCCTCGCGAACGCGTTGTTGAAACACCAGAGGAATAAGCAATGACAAGAAATGCGATCATCTGGGCGGTAGTTTTCCTGGTCGTTCTCCTGTGGTCGGCATACAAACCGTTCGATTCGACAATCTGGGTGCTCGAAGCGGCGCCGGCAATTATCGGCGCTGTAATTCTATTGTTTACGCGCGCGAAGTTTCCGTTAACGACGCTGACCTATGTGCTTATCCTGATTCATTGCATCATCCTGATGGTTGGCGGTCACTACACCTACGCTGAAGTGCCAATCGGCGATTGGGTCCGCGATGCGTTCGATCAGTCACGCAATAACTACGACAAGCTCGGTCATTTTGTGCAGGGTTTCGTGCCGGCAATAATCGCACGCGAGATTGTGATTCGACTGAATGTGTTCAACTCGACAGCCTGGAGAAACTTTTTCATAGTCTGTTTCTGTCTGGCAGTGTCCGCTTTTTACGAGTTGATCGAATGGTGGACAGCACTCGTAGCGGGCGAATCGGCTGAGGCATTTCTCTCCATGCAAGGTTATGTGTGGGATACGCAAGCCGACATGTGGACAGCACTGATCGGTGCGGTGCTCGCATTAGTCTTGCTTGGCTCCTGGCACGACAAGCAGCTGCGCGCTGATGGATTTGTGAGCGATTAGCGTGCGGTTGCTTTTCTTATGCTTCGCGTTGTTCGCGAGCTCAGCAGCAGTATCCGCTGAGTGTGTCATCTTGTTACACGGCATGGTGCGTTCATCGTCGTCGATGGAGACTATGGCCGAAGCGATCGATGAGGAGGGCTACACGGCGGTCAATGTTGACTACCCGTCACGCGACCACACGATAGAAGTGCTGGCGCCGATGGCTATAGACGAAGGTCTGGCGCGCTGCGAAGAGGCCGGAGCGACCGACAAGATAAACTTCGTGACTCATTCGCTTGGTAGTATTCTTGTCCGTAAGTATCTGAGCGATAGGGATATTCCAAACTTAGGTCGCGTGGTCATGCTAGGGCCACCGAACCAGGGTAGCCAGGCAGTCGATGAACTCGGCGGTGTACCAGGCTTCGACTGGCTAAACGGCCCGGCAGGTAAACAGCTCGGCAAGGGGCCGGACAGCGTTCCTCTTCAGTTGGGCCCTGCTGACTTCGAGGTCGGCATCATTGCCGGCAACCGTACCATCGACCCTATTACATCGGCCGTCCTCGACGACCCGGACGACGGCAAAGTGTCAGTTGCGGATACCAAGCTCGAGGGTATGGATGACTTCATCGTGGTCGAACACTCGCACGCGTTCATGATGAAGATGGAACGACCGATCGAGTTAACGATTCAGTTCCTGGATTCAGGTTCATTCAACGATTGACGGTAGCCCTCCAGCGTCTGCTCGTCTTCGTCATTCCAGGCCTCACCCGCGCTAATCCGCGCCGCTGTCATAAATTCGACGGCTTCGTTCGACTGGTTATGCGAGGCGGCTAGTTGGGCCTGTAGCTTCAATACATAGGTATCGGCCGGGCGCCTTGCGAGATAAGTGTTGATGTGCGTTTCAGCCTGTTCAATCTGACCGGTTTCAAGTTTCGCCCTGGCGAGTTTCGCATGTGCACTGGCGGCCAACCCGTGGTCACCGATCTCGTCCGCAATCGCAAGAAACTCTTCAAGCTGGCTAATTGCCTGTTGCCATTGGCCCTGCTCAAGAAATATTTCCGCATGCAGGTTGAGTCCTGCCGTTTCTTCTCGTCGCCGGGCGTTTTCTCTGGAGTCGGCGAGCAACTCATCGGCTATTGCGGCGGCCGTTGCGTACTCGCCGATCTGAATCCAGGACTTGGCAGCGCCGTAACGCGCGGCAAATACACTCTGGCGGCTATCGACGTTTCGTGCGATCGCCTCTTCTGCAACGTAATTGGCCAACGCTTCGCGTGGCCTGCCGAGCGCGAGGTTCGCTTTGGCGGTCGTGTTCAGCGCATCCATCGTAACGTCCTGGTCCTCGATTTCGGCACCTATATCCATGGCCAATTGCGCGTGCTGCAACGCACGGGTCAGGTCGCCGCGCTGCAAAGCTATATCGGACAATGTCAGGTTGCTCGCCGCTTCGCCGCGTTTGTCACCGAGTTCGACCCTTACAGCCAGGCCACGTTGCGCTGCGTCCTCTGCCTCCGGCAGCATGCCGTTGCGTCGATAAATGCCAGCCAGACGACTGAGCGCGTAGCCTTCATACAGGCGCTCTCCGGTTAGACGGAGGGCTTCGATCGCCTCGAGTGATTTTTGTTCGGCTTCGTCAAGACGTCCCAACTGAATGAGTACACCCGAGATGTTGTTGAGCAGCGTTCCGGGTAACGATTGAATGTCCATTTGCTCGTAAATTGATGCGGACTGCATCAGATGTTCGTAAGCAAGCGGCATGTCGCCATTGTTCTTCGTAAGCAGGCCAAGGTTCTGATGCGCGACCGCTGCATAGCGTAGTTCACCGGTCTCATTCGCGAGACGAATCGCGTTTTCGAGATTGCTGCGCGATTCATCGGTACGTCGCAGCCGCATGTACATGATGCCCAGCGAATTGCTAATAGCGGCCTGTCGCTTCAGGTGACCT
>JBPCXZ010000307.1:0-3723 GCA_051008055.1 Woeseiaceae bacterium | reverse complement strand
GAATGTCTTACGCCAGGGCTGCGAGCGCCGCAGCCAATCGTGCGACGTGCCTTTCCTGTAATACGAGTGGTGCGAGAATGCGCAGCACCTGCGGGTTGGCACTGGTGCCGGTCAATATGTCCTGCTCAAGCAAGCCGTTGCGAATTTCTGCTGCTGGCCGGTCACAAATTAGCCCGAGCAGTAATCCCTTACCCTGGATTGCGGTCACGGGGCCGGTGATACAGCTTTGCCGAATCTGCGCCTCGCGGCTGCGCACATTAGCCAGGAGGTTTTCGGCATCGATCGAGTCGATGACTGCGACAATGGCGGCTGCCGCCAGTGGGCCGCCACCAAATGTTGAGCCGAGGTCGCCTGGTCCGAAGTGGCTAGCGACCTCGTCACTACACAGAACTGCGCCGCAGGGTATCCCACCACCGAGTGCTTTGGCGCTGGACACGATATCGGGTTCGATATCGTGCGCCTGTATCGCAAAGAATTCGCCGCAGCGGCCAATGCCGGACTGGACCTCATCAGCTATTAGCAATGCTCCGTGCTTGTCAGTTTGTTGCCGGATCGTTGCCAGGAAATCGTGACTAAGATCATAGGCACCTGCAACGCCCTGCACTGGCTCAACAATCACAGCAGCGACGTCATCACCAATTTTCAGTTGCGCATCGTCGCAATCGTCACGGTTAATAAATTCCACGTCGAAAGGCTTGTTGGCGAAGCCGTACCACTTGTCCGAATTCCAGGTTACTGCGGCAGCTGCAGCGGTTCGGCCATGAAACCCGTGCTCGATGGCGAGTACCTTGTCCCGACCCGTCGCGACGCAGGCCATGCGCAACGCGTTCTCGTTCGCCTCCGCGCCGGAGTTGACGAAGAACACGCGACCCAGGTTATCAGGTGCGACGGCAAGCAGTTTTTCTGCAGCATTCGCGCGAACATCGAGCGCGACAGCGTTGCTCTGGAAGAGCAGTGTCTTGCTCTGTTCGGCAATGGCTTGCTCGAGCGTCTTGTGTCCGTAGCCCAGTGCAGCGACCGCATGGCCGCCGTACAGATCAAGAATGTGGTGCCCATCTGCGGTGCTGATTTCGCAGCCGCTCGCGCTTACTGGGACAAAGGGTAATTGCCCATAGACAGGGAGGGTTGTCGCAGCCTCGCGTGTTCGTGGATCGGTCGCCGCCAACATCAGGTCCACCCCGGCGCTGTTGCAAGCAGGCCCTCAGTTTCCGGCAATTGCCATAGCCGGTTCATCCACTGCACAGCGCCGCCGGCAGCACCTTTGACAAGGTTGTCCAGCGCACTCATGACCACAACAGTGTCGCCCTCAACAGCAACGCCGATATGGCAATAATTGCTGGCGATTACATCTTTAAGTCTGGGCATCGCGGCAACGACCTGGACAAACTGCGACTCGCCGTAGGCAGCGGTGAAAACGTCGCGGATTTGTTGCTCAGTTGTATCGCTGAGCAGTTTTGCCTGAACGGTGGCGTAAATGCCGCGAGCGAACGGGCCGGAATGCGGCACAAAGTTCAGCTGGCACTGCGAACCACTGGCAGCCGTGCACAGCTTTTCGATTTCAGGTGCGTGGCGGTGTGACAGCGGCTTGTACGCGTACATATTGCTGTTTCGCTCCGGGTGATGAGTTCCCGGTTGCGGACTGCGGCCAGACCCTGTGCTGCCCGTGGTGGCGGCCGCGAAAAATTCAGCAGCGGTAAGACCAGATTGAAGCAGGGGCACGGTCGCCAGCAGCACGGCTGTCGCGAAACAACCCGGGTGACCGATATGGGCCGCATCGACATCCGTACTGGTGGCATGTTCCGGTACCGCGCAATGAAATTGATTCAGTAGTTCGGGTGCGCCGTGAGTCCCGCCGTAAACGATCTCGTAGTCCGCTTTTTGTACGTAACGAAAATCGGCGGACGAATCGACTACGTGGACTGTGAGGTTCTTCGTCTCGGCCGCGGTTAGTGCATTCGCGATCAACCCCGCCGAGGCACCGTGTGGCGCGGCGGAGAATAACGCGAGTTTGCTGTCAGCTTCGATTTCGTTTAGCCAGCCATCATGTCCCTGGAAACTGGTATTCGGGTAGGCGCTCGCCAGGTGCGGAAAAGTATCAGCGATCGGATAGCCACTGCGGCTTTCTGAAACGGCTGCCTTGAGTTGTAGAGTTGGGTGCGCCGCAATCAGGCGTAACAGTTCGCCACCGACGTATCCGGTTGCACCGAGGACCACGGCTTGGATCTTCGAACTCATGCAGCTTTCTTCTCTTGCAGAATATCGGCGACCAGGTCACCGAGTGCGACGCCGTTGGACAACGCATTAATTGCCGGCAGCGACATACGTTCGACGATCTGGTCGACACCGACAGCGTTGTCCGTTGCGGGTCCCGTGACCACGGCGGGCTCAATCGCGAATTGATCGCGAAGTATGCGGGCACCGCCCCAGGCTGATACCGGGTCGTTGGCGCAGAGAATGACAGCGGTCATCGCGTCTCGAATCGAGGAGTCAGACAGAATCGCCTCGACGCCATAGGCACCGATCAATCCGTCGCCGAGTTCGAGCACGATGACATCGGGTTTTCTGGCGGCAAGTGTATTGAGCAATGACTTGGTCAGTGCCGGTCCGTTATCGGCAGTTGTAGTGACGACGCCAAGATCGGAAAAGATCATGGTCTCGCTGGCACCGGCGTCTTCCATCGCGAGAATATCGCGACGCAGAGAAACGCCTGTTGCCTTGCAGGCCGATACCTTGAGACCGAGGTGACGTAGACGACCGACTATTGCGCAGGATGCAGCGGTCTTGCCGGAGTCCATACAAGTTCCGGCGAGCGCGACGACCGGCACGTTGCCGGTGTTAAGCGATATCGCCGGATCGAGGGCACTGGCGCCGGCCCGTGCGGGCACGCCGATACGTTCGCCCAGGTAAGGGAAATGCAGAACGCATCCGAGGACTTGGCAGTCGAACGGCGGTCCGACGTCAGGATTGGCAGAGTCACAGATGCCGAGTACCCCGCCAATATTTAATAGTTGCACCGAGTCGCCCGGCTTCAGCTCGCTCGGCAGGTGGCCCGAGTAACCGCGCAGTGCCTTGCGATGGCCAAGTGCGCCGACGACGACGTCTCCCTGATTCACTGTTGCCATCCGGCCGGACGTTAGTTCTAGTTGGTTGTAGCGAGCCTTGTTGTTGAGTACACGCACGGCGACCAGCACACCTTCTTCGCAGGGGATGTCGGCGGACAGTCGCAGCTCGTGACCGAGCTCGCTGTGTTGCGCGACAGATGCGATCTTGTCGACAACAACGCTCTTCATGACTGGCCCGCCCGAGTTTGCAATGACCCGGACAAAGACAAAATTCGTGCGTGACCCAGGGCATCCTCGGCTGTCCACTCGCCGGCTGACTCGCCATATACACCCTTGGTTGCTGCCAACAGCGAGTACGCTGAGGTGACACCTTCGACGAACAGATGTCCTGGTTTGAGGACAAAACTGACCGCGCCGCTAACGCGTTGTTGCGATGACGCAAGAAAAGCTTCGATATCTCCGCAGACCAGATCGAGCTGCTTGCCTTCGTGCACCAGGTCGCCGTAGGTTGCTGCAATTGAATCCTTTACTCGCGCCTGCTGCGCACTGAGAACAAGCTTTTCAAGTTCGCGATGCGCCGTGATCAGGGTTATTGCTGCTGGTGCCTCAAACGCCACCCGGCCTTTGGTACCCAACACCGTATCGCCCAGGTGTATGCCGC
>JBPCXZ010000306.1:0-15743 GCA_051008055.1 Woeseiaceae bacterium | reverse complement strand
TTTTCCTGGCGGCAATAGCGAGCGGGAACCACCCGATCCCATTTCGAACTCGGAAGTGAAAACGTTCTGCGCCGATGGTAGTGTGGGGTCTCCCCATGTGAGAGTAGGACACCGCCAGGATCTTATTTAGGAAAGCCGCACCCTGTTTGGGGTGCGGCTTTTTTTTGTCCTGTGCTTCGGCGAGTAGCGAGCGGCCAGTATTTCTTCAGCCGCAAATTTCTGCGGAATCTTCTTCGCCCTCCGACTTCAGGGCTTCGAGAGCAGTCTGGCGATCACGCCAGCAACGCCAAACTTGCGAAAAATTTCCTCCAGTCCAGAATAGCTGGCAATAACAAATAAAACGCCGGGGAATTAGCAATGCGCTCTTGTATCAAGTTCATTCCGTTACTCAGTCTTGTGCTGGCATTGCCGGCGGTTGCCGCAGAGCGCGTGATTTCCAGTTTAGGCAGACTCGAACCCGAAAATGGGGTGGTGGAGTTGGCTGGCCCGTCGGGCGGAGGGGGCACGGGCGCTGTCCTCAAGACGCTCGAAGTCGACGAAGGTAACTGGGTGGACGAAAATCAGGTGATCGCCCGCCTCGATAGCTACAAGCTGCGCAGCGCCGAGGTCCAGAGGCTCAATGCCATCCTTGCCAATGCGCGCAACGAATTGGCTCGACAGGAAGACCTGTCGCGGACATCGTCAACTAGTCGCGCGGCGCTCGACGAAGCGCGTATGGAACTGGACATCGCGGTCGCTGATCTGGCCGCAGCCGAAGCTAACCTGGAACTCGCCGTGGTGCGGTCGCCCGTGCGGGCCCAGGTTCTCGAAATTCATGCCTACCCCGGAGAGCGGGTTGGCCCCGAAGGAATCATGGAGCTAGGCCGTACCGATCGTATGTATGCAGTTGCCGAGGTTTACGAGACCGATATTACGCAGGTCAAAGTCGACCAACGTGCAACGGTGCGTGTCCCCGCAATGGAAACAGAGCTGACGGGAAAAGTGGAGCGTATTGCGTTGAAGGTCGGTCGACTCGATGCCATCGGCACGGACCCGATCGCCAAAACAGATGCCCGCGTTGTCGAAGTTTTCATTCGTTTAGATGACAGTGCGGCAGTAACCAGCTTTACCAACATGCAGGTCAAGGTCGAGATCCACCCCTGATGTTCGACCGGCTTCCGCTTGGTTGGCTGCAACTCAAGGCGCAAAAACTGCGCTTGCTTGCAGCAATTATGGGCATCACGTTTGCCGTTATTCTGATCTTCGTGCAGCTCGAGTTTCGCGAGGCGTTGTTTGTCAGTGCCGTTCGCTACCACACAGCGATGGACTACGATCTTGTCATGGTGAGCCCGAAGACCGACTTCCTGGTGTCGTCCAAACAATTCGCGCGATCGCGGGCATACCAGGCACTCGGGTTCGAGGGTGTCGAGTCGGTAACGGCCGTTTACATGCGCCTGGTCAGTTGGCGTAACCCCTCCGACCCGTCCAATGCACGTAACATTTTGGCGATAGGTTTCGATCCGAGTGAGGCCGGCTTTGAGCGACTTCTCAGCGCCGAACAATTGGCAGTCATTAAGCAACCAGACAAGGTGATTTTCGATCGGCGCGGCCGTGATGAGTACGGTCCGGTGCGGGAGATGCTGGATTCCGACCAAGCCGTGAGTGCGGAAATTAATGATCGCCGCGTCGATATCGTCGGCATGTACGAAATTGGTACGTCGTTCGGGCTCGACGGCGGCATTATTACCTCTGATCTGAACTTCTTACGCATATTGCCCACGCGCAAGCGCTCTGCGATCGATTTCGGGCTCATTAAACTTGAGTCCGGTCTCGACGCGGCAGAAGTACAGTCCAGCATCATTGCAGCGATCCCTCAGGATGTGCTCGTCCTGACGCGCGACGAGTTTATGGAACTCGAAGTCGAGTACTGGAACAAGACTACGCCAATTGGCTATATCTTTGCGTTCGGGGCGATGATGGGACTGATCGTCGGACTCATCATCGTCTATCAAATCCTGTTTGCCGATGTGCAGGATCACCTGAAGGAATACGCCACGCTAAAGGCGATGGGTTATACCCACAGCTACCTGCGCAACGTTGTGCTGCAACAGGCAGTTATCCTGGCAGTGCTCGGGTTTATTCCAGGCATGGGTATCGCGTACCTGGTGTTCTCGAAGGGCGCAGATGCGACGCGACTGCCACTCGAGATGAGTGTGCAAAGCGCGGTCGGAGTCTTTGTGCTAACAGTGGGAATGTGCGCCGTGTCAGGCATCATGGCGCTACGCAAGCTACGAGCCGCTGACCCTGCGGAGATTTTTTGATGGCCGCTGAGACCCGCATTGCCGTTGAGAATGTGTCGTACTCGTATGGCAAGGGCGCACTAAAAAAACAGATTCTTTTCGACATCGGCACGCAAATCGATGCGGGCCAGATCGTGATTCTCACCGGGCCATCCGGCTCGGGGAAGACGACACTGCTAACGCTTATCGGCGCACTGCGCTCGGCGCAGGTCGGTAGCGTCAAGGTGCTGGGTCGAGAGCTACTCAAAGCTAAAGAGTCCACCCTGATCAAGGCTCGTCGGCAGATCGGTTACATCTTCCAGACCCACAACCTGCTCGACAGCCTTACGATTCACCAGAATGTACGTATGGCTTTGCAACTAGGTGGTGTCAGGGGTAGTAATGCCCGCGAGCGTATCGCGGAGGTGCTTGATCGCGTCGATCTCAGGGAGCACGAGCACAAGTACCCGCGCGAACTGTCGGGCGGCCAGAAACAACGTGCCGGAATCGCCAGGGCACTTGTCACCCGACCGCAGATCATCCTGGCTGACGAGCCTACTGCGTCGCTGGACAAACGATCCGGCCGCTACGTGGTAGAGCTTATCGAGGACCTGGCGCGCGAAGATGGTTCGGCAGTCATTCTTGTCACTCACGACAACCGCATTCTCGACGTTGCCGATCGAGTTTTGCATCTTGAGGACGGGCACATGAAATCGCTGAGCGAAGTGGTTTCCGAGGGTACCAGCCGCATGCTCAACCTGTTGGAGAAGCATGACCCGGACTCGGCCAACTACCTGGCGACTTTTTCTTTCGCTCTTGCCCGAATCGCGTATTCGGACGGCATCGTTCGCGATAGCGAACGTTCCGAGATGCGCCGCATCCTCCACGAGGTTGCCAGGCTGGAGCCTGCCGAGGTCGAGTTCATCATGGAATTATCCATGATGCTCAAGCGCACCGAGTCCGGCCTTGAAAATCGGATCGCTAATCCGGTACTGAACGAGAATCGCGCCGAGCACTTCCTGGAGTCGCTGTTTGCCATCGCTCGTGCCGACGGCAAAGTCACGAGGGAGGAGCTCGTTGAGATAGAGGCGATTGCTTCGGAGTTTGGGCTGGGGTACACCAGCGGCTCGAATCCGGAGCGCTCTTAGCCCTGTGCAGGCTTCAGTTCACCTCGCAAATTCGCGATAGTTTTTCTCAAGCCCTGACAGCGCCTGATCAAACAGTTTTTCGCCCGCCTCGGGATTGGCGAGCGAGGGATTGGAGCCGATACGGCCGTCGGGGAATCGTCTACGATAGTCTGTCGCATCGTAAATGGGGCCGGTGGGCGCGATTGGTGGGTCCATCTGGGCTGACTTGATGCTGTGCGGGTATAGGAATTGCGTCAATGATACTTCGCCGCAAGTCGCGTGGCTGCCATCTGCATTGCCGAATAATTGCTTGCTGAGGTCCATGACGCCATCCGCTTGCCACCAATTGACGAGCCGGCAGCGCACTTCGGGCTGCTCCTTGTTCGGCATTGCCATGCTGAACTGGGCGTAGATCTCGGCGAAGGCTGCATTTACAGTTGCCACGTTACCGCCGTGACCGTTAAGGAAATAGAATCTCTGGAATCCTTGCCGGATTAGCGAGTTGACTGTATCCAGGATCACGGCAACCAGCGTCGACGGCCGCAGTGTAATTGAGCCGGCGAAACCGAGGTGATGCTGCGCCATACCAATGGCGATAGTTGGTGCTACCAATGCGCCGATCTTTTCCCCCAAGGCGCATGCGAGTGATTCTGGACAAATTGCGTCTGTGCCAACCAGTCCGTTCGGACCGTGCTGTTCCGTTGAACCTATTGGCAGAATAATCGTCTTGGAGCCTTTGAGATAGGCATCCACCTCCTGCCAGGTCGAGAACCGAAGTTCCATTGTCGCTCCTTGTGCGCTTTTGCGCAGCCTATCACTGATAGCTGGCAAAGACGCAGGATGGGTGCGGCAAGTGCAAGTTGGCAGGAAACCAGCTTGTTGCTCGTGCGGCCGGCCGCTGCATGTAAACAGCAGTAATAACGCCCAGTGCCACTAAGAAGTGTCGGGTTTTTATCCAGATTGGACTGTATTCGGTGTTTGGGAGGCTTGATCTGGTGAGCTATAATAAATAACCAGCCGTACAGAACAAAAACTAAGACAAAACGGAATGGTTGGTCCTCGATAAATTAGAAATTCGATCGTGAAGAATCGACAGGGAGAGCGGGCTTGTGATGGTCAGGGAATTTTCTAGAAAAGTTTTTGTAATGGTGACCTCGGCGCTTGCGGCGATGGTTGTATCCAGCTCGGCATTCGCTCAGGCAATACCGCAAAAAAACGTCAACGTAATCGGCCCGACGCCCGTTAACTGGTTGTTAGCCGGTAACCCAAGAATGCAGCAAAACGAGCCAGAATGTGCCGTTTCGCCCGGTAATTCAAATTGGCAATTTTGCGGATTCAATGACTATCGTGGTGTCAATGATCCGGTTATTGGCGACGCGTTTCCTGGCGTTGCAATGTCTCGCGATGGCGGTCGTACCTGGATCAGCGGTCTACATCCGCAGCATCTTGGTGATATTCCTACGATTAATCAGAAGTTTGGGGCTGATGCGAACATTGAAGCGTTGCCGAACTTTTTGCTCTATAACTTCATTGCCGGTTGGCGCGACGACAGCTTCCCTGGTGGTGTCTATGTGTCGCGCTGGTATGAACATAATCGCGAAGTCGGCCCTCCCTGGGAGCTATTGGACGTCATCGAAGTCGATGTTGGTACCTCTGGCAAGTTTCTCGACAAGCCGGCCTTCGACGTAGCACTTTATGACCCGGCGCTGGGCCGACCTCCGATCGAGGTTTCGATTCCCGCCTACGATGACCCACGCAACCTAGCCAATTCACATCCGGCGTACACGCTGAGCGTGCCTGCGGCACGGGCGCATCTTTGCTACTCGGTCTTCGTCGGAAATGACAATAATGACGGCACCAAGATTACCTGTGTTGCTTCCGATGACGGCGGTCAGACCTGGCCGGTTCGCTCGAAGATTACTGAGAGCGTGGATATTAATCAGGGCGCGAGTGTTGCTACGCGCAACGGCGGACAGGACGTGCTGGCAGTTTGGCGGCGTTTCGATGACAACAATGAAACCAGCGCAATCATGTACGCGACGTCAACCGACTTCGGCAATAGCTGGTCTAAGGGCGAGGTACTAACAGAGTTTTGTGCCTTTGATCAATCGACAGGTCCGGCCAGATTCCGTACCAACGCACTGCCAGTTGCGGTTAGCAATGGCACCGACTTTTCGGTGTATTTCGCATCCCGAAACGATGCGACTGAAACCTGCTTCATTCCACCCAAGGGTAACGGCAAGAACAAAGCGTTCACGCCACGTATGAGCGATGTTGGTGAGGGATTCGACTTCGACGGTGCTGAAGACGGCGAGGTGCGTACGTTCCTGAACTTCTCTCGCATCATGATGGTACGCGGTAGCGGCAGCGGTTCACTCACCTGGTCAACCCCGGAGCTGATTGACCCACAGACTATCGATGGCAGCGACAATCCGAACACACCGCGCAAGCCGTTCCACCAGTTCATGCCAGCGGCTGAAGTTGCTGCCGGTATAGAAACTGTAAGCTGGTACGACAGTCGCATGGACAAGCTCAACAATCTCGCGACTCCGATTGTAGGCGGCTTCGTGCAGGATTATGTGTTGCACCTCGAAGAGAATCAGGATGGTAGTTCTGCAGGCACCGTGCTGCCGTCGGGTCTTTACGACCTGGTGCCACCGCCACCGCAATTGCCGCCGGCGATCAATAATTTCCCCTTGCGACGCAATATCGATACCTTTGCGGCGCAACTGGTTGGCGGTAGCGTGCGCCCGTATACCGTTGACGATCAGTTCTATCCGGACACCAACGGTAGTAGCAGCAATTCGGTACGAGTATCGCGATTCGCTACGCGTGCCAAGCCCGGCGGAGCTGCAGGTGAGAGACAACAGCTAGAGTACAACTATGCGAACGGTCGCTTGTTTCGCAAAGGTCGTGCGCCTTTTATTGGCGACTACAATACCGTGTTCTCGCCACAGTATCGCAAGTTGCAGTCGGGAGAATGGGTCTCTAACCAGAACCCTCTCGACCTGAGTTCAACCAGCACAGAACTTTTCGGATCATCGGAACCGGTCTTTAACATCGGCTGGACCAGTAATCATCAAGTCCGCGGCCGTGTGTATTACACGGGTTGTGACGTCTGGGACGAAGCATTACAGATGTGGGTCGCTTCGCCGGAGGGCTGTGCAAGTACCTATCAGGATCCAACCGCATTGAACCCCGCGGCACTGGCACCTTTGACCGGCGAAGACGGTTCGACTGACGGTCCGCCTGGAGTCTGCCAAGCGGTATCACCGGGGCAGTTGGCGCCGCAGCCGCTCACGCGAAATCAGAATATTTTCGTTGCATCGCTAAAACCTGGCATCAATGTGAATGTCGTGTCGGCGATTAAGTTCCCGGACGGTGTCGGATTTAATACTTTCGTATTGGAGCTTCAGAACGGCACACCACAGAGTCGTCGCGTTCGCATGGAGCTACCCGCAGACGATGCAGCGGTCAGTTTTAGTAAGGACAGCCCTCTGACCAGTATTGAAGTCAATATCAAGCGTGGGTCTGGCAATGCGCGAACCGTATTCGATGTTGCGAACATCCTAGACGCGCCGGATGACGTTATTGTTGAGGTATTCGACGTCACTGGTCTTGCGCCTGAGCAGTCTCAACTGCGTGGTACCGGTACCAAGGTTGCGCGCGTCGCATTGGTGCGCAACAGCCTGGTGCCGTTGGAAAATGTGCAGAACAATGATCCTGATGACTTACGTAACATCATCGACCCGGCGGATGGCGAGTTCTACGACATCATTCTGAAACGAGAGATTGGTGTACGTCGTTCGTTAGACCTCGAAAACCTTGATCTCGAAAACCTTGATCTCGAAAATTCTATTTTCTTGTTGGATTTGGAGAACCTGGATCTCGAAAATCTCGACTTGGAAAACCTTGATCTGGAGAACCTCGATCTCGAGAACGCGGTCTTGTTCCTCGACCTGGAAAATCTCGATCTCGAAAACGTCGACCTGAGCAACCTGGACCTTGAAAACGCGTTGTATGAGCAACTCGACCTAGAGAACCTGGACCTCGAGAACCTGGATCTTGAAAACCTCGATCTTGAGAACCTGGACCTTGAGAACAGAAACCTCTTCTATCTCGATCTTGAAAATCTCGATCTTGAAAATACGGTCTTCGAGCAACTCGATCTAGAAAACCTGGACCTTGAGAACCTCGATCTCGAGAACCTGGACCTTGAGAACCTGGACCTTGAGAACCTCGACCTCGAGAACTTCTCAATCTACGCATCTGATGTTGAGAATCTCGATCTTGAGAATCTCGACCTCGAGAACACAGCGCCGGGCGATGAATACGTAGAAATCAGCTGGACGGCGGATTCTGCGACCAATACGACGACGGGTGTCGACATCAAGCCGCTATTCAGTCCAAATCTCGCGGGTGCGATTGCGGAAGAGGGTACCAAGGTCTTGCTAACCGTCCGACAACCGTACTTAACGGGTACCGTTGCGACGAACCAGGCTGGCGCGGCGCCGGGTGTATTCTGTACACCGCAGGTTGTGGCAGAGAACCAGGTCGTGTTTGCAGCGATTCTTGATGCAAGCCAGATCAATGACTTGATCGCTGATCCGGATCCGAGTAATCCGAATACGCCGTCGTTCGTCATCGATCCTGATGGTTCGAAGATTATCACGATGCGCTTCATCAACCCGCCAGCTGGTTTCGATATCGAATCGCTTAGCCGCAACACTGGCGTGGCCTTGTATACGCAGCCCGGTGGCGGACTGAGTTGTGACGAAGAGCTTGGTGGTGCTGAGGTATTCGAAGTTTGCGAAATCGACTACATCGCCGACAACGATCCGCCGGTTATAACCTTGAACGGAAACGCGACAGTGACAGTTGATGCTGCGCCTCCGCCTTCGGTCTATCTGGATGCGGGTGCAACGGCCTTCGATGAAAATGATGGTGAAATCGAGCCAGTGATCACGTCCAATGACGTCGACCTCGCTGCATTAGGAACATACAGCGTTACGTACACGGCGACAGATGCTGCCGGCAACTCGTCGACAGCAACACGCACGGTGATCGTTGCCGACCTGACACCGCCGTCGATAACTGCACCTGCCAACATCACCCAGGAAGCAACGGCGTCGATGTCGCTGGTGAATATTGGTACCGCGACGGCAAGTGACTTCATTGGACCGGTAACTGTGAGCAGCGATGCACCTGCATCATTCCCACTTGGAACGACGGTGGTCACTTGGACAGCAACCGACGGAGCGGGTCTCAGTAACACCGCACCGCAGTCTGTCACGCTGGTCGACACAACAGCGCCGACGCTGACGTTGCTTGGTGATAATCCACTCGAATTGCAGGCAACGGCCGACGCCTATGTCGACGCGGGCGCAACAGCGGTAGACGCTGTCTACGGCATGCTGTTACCGGTGATTACGGCGAACGATGTCGACCCGACAACGGTAGGCGCATACAGCGTGACTTACGCGGTCACAGATGGCTCGTCGAACACAGCAACGGCGACTCGAGTCGTCAGTGTGGTTGATACGACGGACCCGGTCATCATCATTTCCGACCCGCCTGATTTCACACCCGATGAGCCGTTCTTGCTGCCGCCGGGGGATACCACCCTGTCTATTAGCTGGCCGGTCAGTGCGCAGGACCTGGAGTCTGGTCTGTCACTGGTTTGCACCATTGACGGTGTCGATATAGATCCTGCATCAACAAGCTACGTTGATGGTGTATTAACAGCAGTCTTCGATTACGATTTCGCGGCTGGAACGACCAGTGTGACGTGTACCGTGACTGACCAGGGCGGGAATTCGTCAACTTCGGATCCATTTGATGTTTTGGTTGAAGATATTCCGGTGATTACCGCGCTAGAAGGAACTGTTGTTATTCCCACTGATGGTGGTGCAACTGCGTCGGTATCGAACAGCCAGTTGGCTGCGAATATTACCGTTGCTGATCAAGTCAATCCGGACTTGTCTGATGCGATCGTTTGTCTGGCAGACGACCCCACGGACTTTGCGATCGGCGAACACACCATTGAATGCACGGTAACGGATAGCGGTGGCAATTCTGCATCAACGACATTCCAGTTGGAGGTCGTCTACCCTTACGACGTTGTGATCTTGCCGCTGAAGGGCAATATCAAGGCGGGGAGCACGGTGCCGTTCGACTGGTATTACGTGGCGACGGGTACGACTAATCCAGTTAACAGCTCGACGGTAGACCCGACGGTTGCATGGTTTGGCGCATTTTCAGATCGCAATTGCACAACCGGAAGCGATGGTGGCGGTGATGGTGCTGAAGATTCAGGTAGCAGTAGTATTCGCTACTCAGGTTCAGATGACACCTGGCGCCTCAACTGGCAGACGCCGTCAACTCCTGGATGGATCAAGATCGTGGTTACACCGCCGGGAACCGATGCCTCGTCAGAGTGTGTAAGACTCAGAAAGTAACTGACGAGAAACTAGTTGGAAAAAGCCGCGTGATTCGCTACCAGCGAGTCCGCGGCTTTTTGCTTCCACTCACTAAGGGTAGCGGTGTAACGCCAGGTAGGCACATCATCAAAAAACATCCCGGCTGCTTCCGTACGTCGTTCAATGCACAGATCGATTTCTGCCATCGCCGCCGCTGCGTGACCGGCGCCGACATAAGCCTGGCCAAGGTAATAACGTACGATCCAAAGGTCTGATATTTCAAGGGCTGCACGTAATGCATCGATCGCGATAACGTACTCCTGTTGGTGATAAGCATTGACCCCGTCAATCAGGCTGGCGTAAGCGCGAGCTGGCCCCAGTTTTTGCCGATAATCTTCAGCAATCTCATAGGCGAGGTCGTACTGCCCCGTCGCAGCATAAAATTCGGCAGACGGTATCAGTTGACCTTCGCCACGCTTTGCATCAAGGCTTTTTATTATTTCTGACGCTGCATCCAGATCGCCGAGTCCCACGTAAGCTTGTGCCAGCGCAATATTCTTGGTGCCCACCCCACGCACGTTATCTGCGGCCACGTCGGCGTCGACACCCTCACGCAGAATCTTGATCGCATTCTCGAATTCTCTCGTATAGATCGCGATGTCGGCGAGCCCGATATTCGCGAGCGAAGCGCCACGTTCACCAGTTTCGGCCATGCGTTCGTAGTAGCTCCTGGCAGCTTCGATGTCACCGGCTTGCAATGCGGTGATCGCCAGGACCATGTATGACTTGAAGAAATCGGGGTCATCAGAAATAACCTTTTCAGCCTCGGACCGCGCGGTCTCCATATCACCGGCATACACAGCATACTGTGCATGGTTGCCGTGATACAGGGCACGACCTGGGTAAATCTTTAAGAGTTGATTGCTTTGCGCGAGCGCCCGGTCGTACTGGGCGGTAAAGGTATAAAGAATCGCAAGGTTGTTATTGCCAGCCCCGTCGGCGGGATATTTCTCAACCAGCTGTTCATAATTTGAAATAGCCTGATCGTAGTCGACCGAAACCACTGTGTAGTAGAGGCCCAATGTTCGATAGCGCTCGCGCTCAGTCATGCGATCCAACTTCGACAAAGCGGTTCGCCACATGATGCTGGCCTCGTCCGGACGACCGATCTTGTGCGCCGATAAACCCCAGCCCGAATATGCGCGCGCCATCTCCGGATCCTCGGCAATAGCCTTCTGATAAGCGATGATCGCTTCTTCGTCCTGGCCGCTGCGAGCCAGCGCCTGTGCTTCAGTGTAGAACTTCATGGCTTCAATGGATGCAGCAGTGACTGTCTCGCCGGATGCCAGCTGGTCAAGATCGAGCGAGTCCTCGCCAAGCTCTTTTCGAAAATCAGCAGCCAGTTCATTGATAGCAGCCAGTACTTCCGCCGCACTGTCTGCACTTGACTCGGTTTCGGTAAGAAGCTCGCCGCTAACCGGATCAACCGCCTGCAGCGATAACTCAAAGCTGTCGTCATCGGCGACGATAGAACCGCCAATTACCATACGAACATCTTGCCGTGCCGCGACCAGGCGGGCCGTTTCGAGATTCAGGCTATCGCCCAACTCAAGCCTTTGCGCTTGAGACAAAGCGGTATTGCGCGGATAGGCGGTAACAAACGACGCGCCCTCGATTCCCAGTGCGAGCGCCTGCTCCAGCGTTCCGTCAAACAACGCATTGTTGGTCTGATTATCGAAATCCGCAATCAACAGAGATACGGGGTCTGGCGCTACCTCATCAACCGGGTTGTGCGTGAAGTTCATGTACAGCGAAAAACCAAGCGCTACAACGAGTACCCCAATAACGACGAAGTCCATTTTGCGGCCGCCGACCGGAACAACGACCGTATCCGTTGCCTTGGCCTGAACCTTGATGCCTTCGTCCGTTACATCGTATATCCAGGCAAGAACAATGGTGACCGGGAAGCCAATCATGGCAAGAATGATGATCGCGCGGATAGTCCATTCCGGAGCATCAAACGCTGGCAACAGAACACTGGATACTTCAATCGCAATCCAGCAGACGCCAACGTATAAACCGGTAGTTCGAAATACCTCTCGGCGTCGCAATTCGCGGATTAATTTACGCATTCAGCCCCCTGTACATTTGGTCAAAAAGCCGCCGAAGTCTAACACGCTAGGGGCGCGATTTAGCACGCCAGCGCTCATCAATCAGCCGACAGTTTTGGTCGGCTAAAGCGTCTATGCGTCAACAGGTAAGAGAGGTCGCCTTAGTAAGCGCCGGAAAAAGTTCTGCACGCGGTGGTCGCGCATACGCATGAACAGTCGGAAGAGCACTGGCACCAGGAACAGCGTCATCGTAGTTGCGACGAACAGGCCGAAGACCATGCTCGCGGCCACTGGTCCCCATAGCAACGACTTACCACCCAGGCCAGTTGCGAGCGAGAACAGTCCGGCGATGGTGGTCAGCGTCGTCATCAAGATAGGGATGACCCGCCGACGTGCCGCATAAATCACGGCGTGTAATGGGCGCATACCAGAAGCTATACGTGCATTGGTGGCATCAATAAGTACGATGGCGGCATTCACCGCAATGCCGGTCAATGCAACGATGCCGTACAAGGTAAACAGGCTGAGCGGTTGCTGCGTGACAAACAGACCAAAACTAACACCGGTAAACGCCATCGGCACAGAGACAATGATCAGCATCGGCTGGAAATAGCTACGAAATTGGGTCGCCAAAATCAGGTAAATCAGTCCAATGCCAAACAGGAACAAAATGCCCATTGCATCCAGGCTTTCTTCGATGTCTTCGAACGGGCCGGAAAAATCGATGACGATATCAGGGTGCCGCGACGCTACCTTAGCCCACTCTTCTCTTATGTAGTCCACCGCGGCGATGGTGTTTGGTGAAGTCTCGGTAAGGTCGCCCTGTACCCTGATCGATCGACGGTAGTTGTAGTGCTTGATTGAGCCACTATTCTGCGACACGGATTGTGTAGTCAGTGCAGCGAAAGTCGTCGTACCGCCGCCAGGCAGCAGGATCGGATCGTCGAGCACCGCATCTATATCGCTGAGGCGTCGTTCCGGACCCTTAACTCGAAGCTCAAGTTTCTCTCCTTGGTCGCGGGTGAACGCAATTATCTCGCCATCGACATGCAGCCGCAGCATTCGGGCGACAGTGCCCGGGCTGAGTCCCGCCTCTCGAATCGCGCGGTAGTCCAGATCCAGGGTTAACTCGTAGCGACCCGGCACATCATCATCAACGACATTTTCCGCACCTTCAATACCGCTAACAATATTCTTGAGTAACTCCGCCGCGGCCCTGAGTTCATCCGAATCGTCACCGCGCACGCGAACTTCGACATCGCTCGACACCGGCGGGCCACCGGATAACTCGAAAAAACTAATGTTCGCCTCACCGGGCGTCTGTAACGCCACTTCGCGAACCGAATCCACAATCTCGGATACCGTGCGGCTATCGCGCTCTTTCGGGTTTAGCGATATCTGGATCTGGCCATAGTTGTCGCCGTATAAAATCTCAGCGTCGGTGAACTTGATGCCCGACATGCTGGTGATTGCGCGAACTTCATAGTCAGGGATCAGTGGTCGTATGCGGTCTTCGATGCGCATTGTTTGCGCCAGCGTTTCTTCCAATGGTGCACGCGGGGGCATGTCGACATTAACGTAGAACATGCGGATCGGATCCATGGTGAAGAAATTCACCTTGATGGCACCGGTCGCAAACGCCATGCCTGATAGTACGAAAGCCAATACGCCAATCGTAAAGAATCGTTTCGGCCGCCGGAAAACATAGGCTAACGCTTTCGTGTATCGGACCCTTACATTGTGTGTCCAACGACCGCGCCAATGCTTCAAAGGGTTGGTCTTGACCGGTGCGTTCTTACTAATACCGATAACATGTGACGGCAGAATCCAGTAGGCCTCGATCAGGCTAACCAGTAATCCAATCGTCACGACCAGCGGCACTACGAGCATGAAATCGCCAAGGATGCCGGGCAGCAACATCAATGGCAGGAATGCCGAGATGGTCGTGAATACCGCCGACGTTACTGGCCGCACGACCTCACGCAAGGCATCAAGTGCGGCCGATACGGCCTCCTGGCCGCGTTGCAATCGATAATAGAGCGACTCGACAACCACGACCGCATCGTCCACCAGCATACCGAGCACAATGACCACGCCGAGCAGCACCGAAACGTTCAGCGTATGGCCGGCCATGTTGAGGATCCAGAAGGTCCCCGCAATTGAGAACGCAATTCCCATCGTTACAAAAGAGGCAATTCGCAGGCCGAGAAATAACCAGCAAACGGCGAGCACCAGGGTTAGACCCAGGATGGCATTGGTCTGCATGACGCTGATCGCCTTGCGAGTTTGCACAGTCTGATCATCCGACAACACCAATGACACTCCGGTGCCTTCGAGCGCGATGTTTTTCTGCTCGATGTAAGCATTGACTCGATCGACCAGTTCCAGCGTATTGGTGAAGCTGACTTTGTTGACGGCCATCGAGATCGCCGGCATACCGTTGAAACTGACGAGCTGAATTGATTCCTTACGGCCGCGGCGCACCTTGGCGACGCTGTCGAGTCGGATCTTAAGCTGCGGATCGGCGGGTGGCGATAACAGGAACTGTGCCAGTGTTTCCGGGTCCGCTGTCTTGCCTGATACGCGCAGCAACCAGGCGTCATTACCGACGTTGACCTTGCCGGCGGAGACGTCGCGATAGGCGGCGCGCAACTGATCGGCGACATCCACAGCGGACAATCCATGTGCGGCAAGGGCGCGCGGTTCAACTTCTACATGCAATTCGGGTTCGTCGAAACCAAAAGCATTGACCTGGTCGACGCCGGTCAGACGTTCCAGCTCTTCCTTAATCAGCTTGCCCTGGCGACGCAGCTGTTCATCGTTAGCCTGACCGATCGCTACGACGGTTGCGGTCGGAAATCCGTTAGATGAGGTGATCTCGACGATATTTGGGTCTTCTACGTCGTCTGGTAGCTCGTCATTGGTCTTGCTCTGGATCTCCCGACGCAGGTCCGCGATGCGCTTGTCGAAATCGCGCTCAGAGAGTTCGCGGAATCGAATAAGGATGACCGAGCTGTTTTCGCGTGATGTGCTCGATACAAACTTGATATCACGCACGTTTCGCAGCGCGTCTTCCAGCGGTCCGGTAACCAATGACTCAACGTCGGCGGCAGTAGCGCCCGGCAAGACGGCGTCGATGCTGACGAAATTGAAGTTAATTTCCGGGTCCTGCTCACGCGGCATCGACATGTACGAAACAGCGCCCATGACCAGTACCACGGTGAACAGGATGTTGACCAACGGGTGGTTGGTCAGCAATGTGCGTACAAATTTCACTCTAGGCTGACTTGAATGGAATCGCCATCCTGTAGACGCCCCTGACCACGGCTAACCACTACCGTATCTTGCGGTAGGTTGGCATCTACCGGCCGCCCGGCCTGCGCCCCTGGAAGTACGACAAACTCTGCGGTGTCTCCTGTGACGATAAATACGCCGAGTTGGCCGCCGCGTTGCACGATCAGTTCAACCGGTAATCGACCGCTGGATTCGGTCCACACAAGTTGACCGCTGCTGCCGATGGGCGCCTGCTGGTCGACGAACGCGAGCCGCGCTCGCACTGTCCGGGCGGACACCTCGATAACGCTGGAAACTCGCAGCACTTTCACGGGCCATTCTCGTCCCTGGCTGACGAACCGCAGATCGCTAACCGTCGGCGTGTTAATCGCGTAGCGCGGATCCAGCTCGACATCAATCTCCCGCTGGTCCGTCTGCACCAGCGTCACCAGTGGACTGCCGGGCTGGGCAAAGCTACCCACCTGCGCTTGACGATCCACGATCGCCGCTTCGAACGGCGCCGTGATTCGAGTTCGATTCAGCTCGAGCCTGGCC
>JBPCXZ010000305.1:0-23822 GCA_051008055.1 Woeseiaceae bacterium | reverse complement strand
CCTGCAGTAACATTTGGCCATTGGGCTTCAGCAAGTCACAGCACTTCTGAAAAAACTGTGAGTGAAACTGGTGCCCGACGGCTTCAATCATTTCAATCGATACCAGCTTGTCGAACTTGCCTCCAAGATCACGGTAGTCGTCGAACAGCAGCGTAATTTTATCTTCCAGTCCTGCCCGCTTGATCCTGCTGCTCGCCAAATCAAACTGTTCTCTGGATATTGTTGTCGTCGTGACGTGACAGCCGTAATTTTGTGCCGCGTAGATGGCGAAGCCACCCCAGCCGGTACCGATCTCAACCACATTGTCTGTCTCCTGCAGATCAAGCTTCTTACAGATTCTCTCCAGCTTCGCAGTGGCCGCAACTTCGAGAGATGTGGCTGCGGTTTCAAAATACGCGCAGGAGTACATCATCTTCGGGTCCAGCCACAGCGAGTAGAAATCGTTGCCCAGGTCATAATGCGCCGCAATGTTGCGTCGGCTTCCGTCCCGGGTATTTCGATTCAACCAGTGCAGTATCTTGCGAACTGGTTGTATCACTCGTGACAATCCGGAATCGAGCTCTTCCAGAACATCGCGGTTCACCAACAACAAGCGCAGTAGGTCACTCAGGTCACTGCAACTCCAATGCCCCTGCATGTATGACTCACCTGCCCCAATCGATCCACCGAAAGCAATGTCGCTGAAAAACGCAGGGTGATTGATCCGCAACACGACCTCGAGCTGCTGCGATTCGTCGCTGGTATTCGCGGATGCTCCATAAATCGAAATAGCTCCAGCGTCTTCAATCGTCAGCTTGCCAACTTTCAGCTTGGCCAGTCGAGCGTGCACGATTCGCCTTGCAAGCCGCTCCAGGCGAGTCGGTCTGACTCGTGCTTTGAGAAAGGACGGTGAATTAATAGCTGTTGCCTTCATTATTGCTCCATGGCCGCAGTTGCTTTCTCGGGGTGCGGGTAGATTGGCACCCGTTTCAGCCACAACCGCAGCGCCTGCCAATGAATGGCGATAACGGTCGTTAAAGTTTGAAATGGGAAGCGGCAAAGAGCTCCCGCCAGCGAAGTCGAAGACAACTCCTTGCGCTTCAGGTTAAGAGTGGCCTTAAAAACTCGTTCGCCCGACACCCTGTTCGCCATAAAAACCGATGCGCTGTCGGCCGGTGCGGATAATACCCAGGTGTAGTGCACATCCATGGGCATGAATGGGGAGACATGCATCTTTTTCGCCACATCAAATCGCCAGGTTTTTTTGGTCGCCTGCTTGCGCCTGCAGGATTCGACATAGCAATGTTGTTCGCCCCAAGGAGTGTTATTGACCTCTACGACCACCGCCTCAACAGTCTCGCCGTCGGCAGCGAAGCAATAGTAAAAGCTGACAGGATTGAACCAGTACCCAAAGTATGAAAAATTTGTGAGCAATCTAACCGGCCCGGCTGGTCTGAAGCCAAGCTCTTTCTCGACCATGTCGTTAATTGCGGATTTCAGATCGCCACTGCCTGCGTGCCTTTCGCGGCGAAACCTTGCTATCGCAGGACGTTTCACCGACCAGAACCAGAAGCGTTCGAAAATGAAAGGCAGCTCATCCAGATCGATGTACATCATGAATAGCCGATAATCGAATCCGTGGTTTATCGGCTGCAACCGCGTGTGACTAACTCGCCCTTCGTAAATGCAGCTCTTCATTCTGAAGCCACTCCTCGAAATGCTGGACCGCGGTCAACGCGCTGACGACACCATCTTCGTGAAAGCCATTACGCCAGTAAGCACCGCAGAAGAAATAACGGTCATCGTTGATTTCCTTCTGCCTTGCCTGCGCGAGCACGGCCTCTTGCGTAACCATCGGATGATCGTATTGAATCCTTTTGATTATTCGATCACTGCGAATTTCGCTGGCATTGTTCAAGGTAACGCAATACTGCTCTTTTGCTCGCAAGCCCTGCAGAATATTCATGTTGTAAGTCACGGCAACCTGGCGCTTGTTATTGGTCGGAACGTGGTAATTCCAGGCCGCCCAGGCCTTGCGGCGTTTCGGCATTAGCCGTTCATCCGTATGTAGAATTGCTTCGTTTGACTGGTAGCGCATTGCACCGAGAATCTCGGACTCTGATTCGGTCGGCTTGGATAGCATCGCTAATGCCTGGTCACTATGGCAGGCAAAAAACACTGCGTCGAAAGTCTCCGCATCACTTCCAGCAGAACGAATCTGCACGCCGGTCGCGCGTCGCCTGACCTCGTAGACTGGAGAATTCAATCGAATTCGATCGCGATGGCCACTCACCAGCTTGCGCACGTATTCCCGCGAGCCGCCCTTTATGACTCGCCAGGTTGGGCGGTCGCTCAACTGCAGCAAGCCGTGGTTGCGAAAAAAGCGGAACAAGAACTCAGCTGGCATGTCGAGGACTCGATTCGGCTCGGCAGACCAGATAGCCGCAGCCATAGGTATGAGGTAGTTCTGCTGAAAACTTTCTCCATAGTTACGGTCGTGCAGAAATTCCGCCAAAGTCTGGTTGCGGGCCGAATTTGCAACCGCCGCAGCCTCCTCATTAAATCTGAGGATGTCTCGCACCATCTTGTAGAAACCGGGCCGCAACAGATTACTTCTCTGCGCAAACAAAGCATCCAGCGAGCGCCCGTTGTATTCAAGCGTATCGCTGCGCACGCTGAAACTCATTTCGCTGGCCTGAGACTCTTGTCCGATCTCTTCTAGCAGCTCTATGAAGTTCGGATAGGTCCGGTCATTGAATACGATGAAACCAGTATCGATGGGATACTTTTTGCCGCCGTCATACACGTCTATGGTGTTCGTATGCCCACCAATGTAAGTGCCAGACTCAAAGACTGTAATCTCGTGGTCCTGTCTTAGCTTGTAGGCCGCGACATTGCCCGCAATCCCTGTTCCGATGACAGCGATTTTCATGACGCTACCACTGTTGTGGGACTCGGCGTAGCTTGTTGATGTCATACCCGGCGGCTATGACGACGTCGACCAGCTCATTGTATTCATAGTCTGAAATATTCGGTGAACGCGCCATTATCCAAACGTAGTCGCGTTTGTTTCTACCAATGATCGTGACGCTGTAATCTGGGTCGAGGTAAATTACCCGGTAGTCCGCCTTGATTGGCCAGACGAACCGCATGCCCCAGACTGCATTTGTTTCGGTATTGGTTACGAAACCCTTTGGATTGTGCTCCTCCTCTTTGCCGTCAAAGCCGTCCTTTCGAAAGGTAAAGGTTGTCGCAATCGTACCGTCATCGTTCAGCGCATAATTTTCTATCGCGTTATGCGCACCCTTCTCGAGAAATGTCGGAATATTGGCAATCACGTACCAGTCGCCCATGAAACGATCCAAATCGACATAGTCGACGGTTGCCAGTTCCGGCGCCTCGGTAGCACACCCGGCTAACATCATCGAAGCAAACATTGACAAGATTAGTTTCCTCAACTTATGACAACTCACATTGAATGGCCGGAAAACTTAGAAAGTAGAACATCTCAATGGGCCCCTTTCCGAAAGAGGTAATGGCCGACATACCACTCATCTCCCTGGTTATAGCCAAAGAGCTCGGCGCAAGCCATGAAGAAAATCCTCCAACGCTGCCACCAAAGCTCAACATTCTCGGCGCCATAGCATTCGACAAGTTTCGGCAGGATACTCTGCTTGTTGCTATCCATTCGAGCCAGCCAGGCCTCGCAGGTCTGGTTATAGTGCATGCCATTCAAATGCCATCGTCGCTCGATGCTGAGGTGATCGCTGAACCGCAATGGCAAATCTGCGCTGGGCATGATGCCACCCGAAAAGAAGTAGCGACTCATCCAGTCACCCGGGCCATTATCAATGAATTCATAGGGCGTGGATCGATGACAGAAGATATGCATAAAGAATCGGCCACCCGGAGCTAACCACCTGGCGATCGAACTGAACAGCTCACCGTAGTTCCGCATGTGTTCGAACATCTCAACTGAGACAATGCGATCGAATCGATCGTCGGTGACAAAGTCATTCATGTCTTTGACAATGACCCGGATATTGCTCAAGCCTTTCTGCTCGGCACGCTTCAGGATGAACTCACGCTGTGAGCTCGAATTTGAAACCGAGGTGACCGCACATTGAGGAAATTCTTGCGCTATCCAAAGTGACAGCGAACCCCACCCACAACCAAGATCTAGAACCTGCATGCCGTCTCTAATGCCGGCGCGCTGCACCGTCAGGCGCAGCGCTGCTTCTTCCGACTCCGACAGCGTTTCGACACCCGACGGCCAGTATCCGCAACTGTACTTCAGATGATCGCCCATCACATCGACGAAAAACTCGGCCGGAACTTCGTAGTGCTGCTCGTTAGCAATATCCGGTACCAGAGCAATCGGCGAACGATTCATCATGTCAACGAACTGATTTAGCTCGAGCGCAGCATGCTCCATATCATCCGCATTGATTTCCCTGCGTTTGTTTTCGAGCAGGCGGCGAATCCCTGCGCGAACGACCGAGTCCGGCACCAGACCCAACTCTGTCCAGCTCACTGCCCTCGAAATTACTGCACTCATGGCGTTCTCCAAATAGCTGGAGATGACTATACGAACGCCGTTAAACCACAACAATGCGCCTGGCGGGATTGTTACAATCGTTTACAAACGGCGTAGTTACTGTGTAGTTGGCAGTCGAATCTTAAAGTTCGCGCCTGGCTCATCAGAGCGATCCAGCGCAAGATTTCCGCCGTGAGCTTTGGCGACAAGCGTCGCCAGATAGAGCCCAAGTCCGGTACCACCCGAACTTCTGGCCCTCGATGGATCGCGCCGGTAGAACGGCTCGCCGAGCCGCATTTCCTGCTCTTCGGAAATACCAGGACCATGGTCTCTAACGCCCAGCACGAGATATTCACCATCAAGAGAGTAACTCAGTTCCACCGGACCATCTTCTGCCCTTGAGTACTTCAAGGAATTGGCAACCAGATTTTTTAACATCAAAGTGACCCGTGCCTCGTCGATTTCAGCCGTCACCGGCGAGCTCGGCCGATGAATTTTTATTCGATCCTGGTCGCGCCCGAAGAAATCATCGACGAGTTCACTTATCAATTCATCAATGACGACTCGAGAGCGGTTTAGTCGCGCGTGACGCCCATTAAGCCTCTCAGCCTCAAGCAGCGCAGCGACAATCTTTTCCATCTCTACGATTTCTTCTTTTAACTCAGCTGCACGGTTTTCATCTTCCAGAAATTCAAGTGAGAGTCGCATGCGCGACAATGGCGTTCGCAGCTCGTGACTTATACCAAGCAACAGAGCACGTTTGGCGTCGAGCATGTCTTCGACATCTCCCGCCAGCTTGTTAATGTCGCCCGCCATCTCGCCGAGCTGGTCCCGACGAACCTTTTCAATGCGATAGTCGAAATTCCCACGACCGATGTGTGCAGTGCCTTCCCGAATGGATTGAATGGGCCGAAAAAGCCACTGCACTGCACCGTAGGCGAGTAGCAGAAAAGTCAGCCCCATGATGAGTATCTGCAGAACCAGATCCGGCCCATCATCGGTATCAGCAATACGCGGTGTAGCTACGACAATCTCATAACCACCTTGCTGCATCTTAAGGAATCGGTGATGTCCACGTACCGCGAACTCGACGCCTTGCAACTCGTCGACCCAAGCGCTGGGCTCATCACTAAACATGGGGCTTGCTGCGAACTCCAGAGTACTTAGCTGGGGAAAATTCGCGTCAGATGCCCAGTCGATATCCGGCCCCAGGATTCGAATATCAACTGGCACGCTCTCGGTTATCGCTATCGCACGATCAATATTCGGTGGAGTCCCGATATCCTCCTTGACGTAATGAACATGCAGGGACAAATGGCCGCTTATCAGACCTCGAATGTCGTCACTGTTATAGAACCGCTGAATCGCTTTGATCGTGCCAAATACAAACAACCCGCCGAGCACAAGAAAAATCGCCAGCAGGCGAATCGACAAAGAACGTCGAAAGTACTCAAGCATCAAGCGGTCGGCCTACGAAGGAATAGCCGCGCCCCCAAATCGTCTGAATAAAACGTGCCGGCTTAGCGGAGTCGCCGATTTTCTGCCGCAATCGACTGACCATTATGTCGACAGAACGGGTGAGAATCGCGGCGTCAATGCCGCGAAGCTCGCTCAGAATATCGTCTCGGGACAACTTCTTTCCATGCCGCCGCGCGAGTATGAGTAATAGTTCGAATTCCATTGACGTTAGCTCAATAACTTCGTCATCAACTTCGACGCGTCGAGCTTCTGTGTCGATTTTAATGCCGTCGAAAACCAACACATTCGCTTCCGGCCCTGTTTGTTCCGCTCTTCTCAGGGTTGCCTGAATCCGGGCAACTAACTCACGCGGTTCGAAGGGTTTGCCTACGTAATCATCAGCACCAAGCTCGAGGCCCGACACTCTGTCAATTATCTCGCCGCGTGCGGTCAACATGATAATAGGCAAGTTGCTGGTCTTCCTGACTTCGCGACAGATTTCAAATCCATCTTTGCCGGGCAACATTACGTCAAGCAATAACAAATCCGGTTCCTCGCGCTGCAGCTTCTTCAAGCCTTCGTTCGCCTCACCAGCGCAGGAGAGATTGATGCCGAAACGCTTGAAGTACTCCTGCAGGAGTTCATTGTGTTTTTGGTCGTCATCGATAATCAGTACTTTAGTCATAGCTGCATCATAACTCCCGACCGACTGCCCGTCTCGTCGCAATGCCAACTCGATACATCCGGAAACATATTGAAACTTTCAGGAAATCCTTCCCTGCACCGAGTCTGCAATGATTTCTCCTCGATTTTGATAACCACGGAAGAGAGAAATCTTGTGAATATTTTTAAAGCTGTATTACTAGTTCTGAGCGCGTTCGCGCTCGCGGCGTGCGACTCATCGAACAACAACCGCGACAGGACGTTTAACCTTCAAGTACTACATGCTTCTCCAGATGCTCCGGCTGTCAATGTCTTGCTGGACGGAGAAGCAGCACTAACCAATTTTGACTACAAGACCGGATCTGGCTGGGTAGCGTTGGATGAGGGCACGTATAGTGTTCAAGTCGACGGAATCCTGCCTGGCGGCGATCTACCAGTCATCGGCCCTGTTGATCTCGATTTCGAGAGAAACATGACTTATACGATTGCAGCCGTTAATGACGTTGCTGCCATTGAGCCAGTCGTTATTGCTCAGTCGAGTGAAAACGTCAGTGCAGGTTCTGCGCGCGTCGTCGTGCTGCACGCAGCAGTAGCCGCGCCGACGGTTGATGTTTATGTGACTGCGCCGGATGCGGATCTCACAGCAAGTGCTCCGATCGGAACATTTTCGTTCAAGGAACAGATCGGTCCTGCAGAAGTTACCGCTGGTGACTACCAGATTCGCGTAACTGCCGCTGGCAATCCCGCTGCAGTGGTATTTGATTCTGGCAGCGTGAATCTTACGGATGGTAGTGACCTCGTAATTGCCGCAGTACCGAGCACGACCGGTGGCGATGCGCCAATAAGCCTGGTCGGATTAGCGTCGACCGGTTCTTTTGAGATCCTGGACGTCGCCACACCGACTGCTCTGCGAGTAGGCCATCTTTCTTCAGATACTGGCCTCGTTGACGTACTAGTTAACGGTGGCGAGTACCTTACTGATGTGCCGTATCCGGCTGTTACCGCCTTCGATCCGCTGCCAGCTGATACATACAACGTCGCAGTTACTGCTGCGGACAACCCAGGAGTAGTGGCTATCGGGCCCGTAGATCTCGCACTCGAAGCAGGCACGTGGTACTCCGTCCTGGCTGTCGATCAGTTTGCGAACATTGAAGCACTGATCCTGACTGATGACCCTCGACCAGTAGCAACGGAAGCCAAAGTACGCATTGTCCATGCAGCTGCGAACCCAGCCGCCGCCAGCGTGGATATCTACATTACTGCTGTTGGCACCGATATCAACACTGTGGACCCGGCACTGACCGGCGTGGCGTTCAAGGACAACACGGGATATCTCGGTCTCGCCGCTGGTGATTACGACGTCACGGTAACAATCGCCGGTACCAAAACCGCTGCGATCGGCCCCGCGATGATTTCGGTGGCAGGTAGTGATGTTTTCACAGCTATTGCACGTGACCCGTTGCCTGGCCAGATGGACTTCGGTTTGATTTTGCTAGCCGATGTCCTGCCCTAGTCGAAAATAATCCCCAAACAGGCACGTCCCCTCGTGCCTGGCACCCTAATCCCCGCGCAAGCGGGGATTTTTTTTGCTTATTTTCCGAAAAACGTGAACTCATTCATCGTCCCGCGCTGCTGAATCCGGAAACTTTGGACTAATAATTAAGGTATGCACGGGAAATGGGATGTTGAAGCGACTAAAGACAATCGCTCTAATTTTGAATTTTCAGGCTCTGGCCGTGGCGGCGCTCGCCGTTCTTTCGACCTACCTGTGTATTCGCTACGACATTACGGCGAATTTTCCTTTGACCCTGCTGGCCACCGCTATTGTTTTTCCGATCGTATTCTCGATCAACAGCGCGTATAAGCGCCGCGAAGTTGTTCTCGATGACTACGGCTCTCTGAAGTCGCATGGCCGGGCAATATTTTTCGCATCGCGAGATTGGCTTGAAGATCCGGACCCGGACACCGTTGAAAAGTGTCGCCGCCTGCTTGGCAATTTACTTACGACGACTCGCGCCTTGTTTAGCGGACAACGTGTCGATATGCATGACCGTGAGGAACAGGTCTATGCGCGATTCTCAGACTTGTCGCGTTTCATCCGTGAAGATTTGCGCGGTGCCGGTTTGGCGTCCGGTGAGGTTTCGCGTTGCAATCAATACTTGTCGAAGATGCTGCTGGCATTTGAGCAAATCAAACATATTTATCAATACCGCACGCCGCGAACGTTGCGTGCGTTTAGCGATTTTTTCATCAAGATCATGCCGCCATTGTATGGCCCGTATTTCGCGCACCTCGCGATGGAGTTCGATCCGAGCCTGATCTATGTCATGCCTGTGTTGTTTGCGCTGGTATTGGTTAGTCTCGACAACATCCAGGAGCATCTGGAAAACCCGTTCGATCAGATCGGTCAGGACGATGTGCTGATTAACTCGGAGAAGTTTGTCGACCGCCTGTTGGCAGGAGCACCGAAGTAATCGTTAGCGCTGTTCCTGGTCGTAATTCTTCGCTACATACACAGGTGCGTCACTCGCCGGCAACGGCTCTATCGCTTTGATCATGTCCGCTGCTTTCTCGGCCATCATAATGGTCGGTGCATTCAGATTGCCGCTGACAATGGATGGCATGATCGACGAATCGACGATGCGCAATCCTTCCAGGCCGTGAACCTTACAGTCGGCATCAACCACTGCCATTTCATCGCTGCCCATCTTGCAGGTGCCACAAGGGTGATATGACGATTCGACAGTATCGCGTACATACTCATCAATATCTTCATCCGTCACCGCACCACTACCAGGTGAAATCTCCGTGCCCCGATACGGTGCAAACGCATCCTGTGCAATGACTTCACGGGTCAGCTTGACGGCACTGCGAAACTCCTCCCAATCGGCGGGATCCTGCATGTAATTAAACAGTATTCTCGGCGCATCATTGGGGTCCGCGGAACGGAGCCTGACCCAGCCCTTGCTCTGCGACCGCATCGGCCCAACATGCAACTGAAATCCGTGCGAATCATTCGGACTCTTGCCATCGTAACGAACAGCCATCGGGAAAAAGTGATACTGCAGGTCCGGATGCCGCACGCCGACGCGACTACGGATAAACCCGCCAGCGTCGAACTGGTTGGTCGCGCCAATGCCGGTACGTGTGAACAACCATCGCGCACCAACGTAAGCCTTGCCGAACAGATTATAGAATCGGTAGATCGAAACCGGTTGGGTACACTCCACTTGCACGGTGACCTCGAGATGATCCTGCAAATTTTCGCCTACGCCAGGTAAGTCGTGCACCACTTCAATACCAGCGTCCCGCAATTGTTCCGCAGGACCAACGCCAGAAAGCATAAGTAGTTGTGGTGAGTTGATGGGCCCGCCCGAGAGAATAGTTTCGCGGAAAGCCTGGGCAGTCTTACGCCTGCCCTGATGCACAAACTCAACACCGTCAACAGTCTTCCCGGTCATGATTAGTCGAGTGACATGCGCCCGCTTAAGGACAGTTAGATTACGCCTGCGCATCGCCGGCTTGAGATAACCAACCGAGGTCGAATGGCGAATTCCGGCCCCGGTTGTTCGATCCATCGGGCCGAAGCCTTCTTGCTGAAAACCATTCAGGTCGCTCGTGTGAGGATATCCTGCTTCCTCGCCCGCCTTGATAAAAGCATCGAAAAGCGGACCCTCACCATTGCCACGAGTAACGTACAGCGGACCGTCGTCACCGTGATAATCATCACCGCCACCCTCCCGGGTTTCCGACTTCTTGAAATACGGCAGGCAGTGCCGATAGCTCCAACTCTCCAGTGACGGATCCTCATCCGCCCAACGGTCGTAGTCGAATGCATGCCCGCGAATGTAGACCATGCCGTTGATCGACGAAGAGCCACCAAGTACGCGGCCGCGCGGGCAGTGAATAGAGCGTCCGCCGAGATGCGGTTCCGGCTCGGTCTGGTAATTCCAGCTGTAACGAGTGCCATTCATTGGATAGGCCAAGGCCGCCGGCATGCGAATACGCCAATCCCAGAACGGATCATTACCACCCGCCTCCAGAAGCAGTACCGAAACAGCCGGATTCTCACTCAGTCGATTAGCGAGAACACAGCCAGCCGACCCGGCGCCGACTACGATGTAGTCAAAAGTTAGTGAACTGCCGCTTTCCAATGTTCTTGCCCCGCTTTAGTCGAAAGAATAGGTGTACAGATACATTTCCGAACTACCATAGGATTCTATTTGTCCTGCTAACTCGAATGCCAGCTTTTCGAGCACGCGAATCGAGCCAACGTTCGGAATATCTACCGTCGCGATAATTTTTGGCGTCAGATCCTGCTCGCGAGCTTCGTCTATAACCGCAGTCGCGGCCTCGGTTGCATAGCCGCGGCCGAACGCCCTGCTCGCGATCATGTACTGGAGTTCGGGGCCGCCATATTGATCGCTGATTGAAGAGTGAAGCAACCCCGTCCACCCGACGAACCTATCAGCCTCCGTGGCGTGACCGTGCTCAAAGATTGAATATATCTCAAAGCCAGAACCGGTCCGACTTGCCTCAAAGTGTTCCCAGAAGTCTTGCTGCGCATTTACTCTGATCTGATGTAGATCGAATAGACCACGATAAGAATGATAATGCTCTACAACCTTAGGGTCTGTCAGCATGTCGCGCACAAAATGTTCGAAGTCGCCTGCAGTCATTGGCTTAAGCAATAACCGTGATGTTGTTAGCTCGCGATTCAGAACTACCTCCACTGTCGAACGGAAAATCTAGGATTCCAGATGTCCGACTTTAACGTAGATTAACGCACCGTCTGCCAGCGTGTATGGAGTATGCTCGCTTTGATGGGGACTGCGAATCCAGCTGCCAGCCGGGTACTCACCGTGTTCATCATAGAAAGTACCTTCAATAACGAAGACCTCTTCCCCACCCCAGTGCTTATGTGGCTTGAACCTTGTATTCGGCGCCCAACGAACCAGGGCGACATGCTCGCCAGAAAATTCATGCAGCCCCAATACTTCGAGCCCCGACACCAGGCCAGGCGACCATTCGGCACTCTTCGTATCAATTGCAAACTGCGCACTATCGTCCGCGGCAAATTGATGCAACTTGACCATGATGACACAGCCCTGCTCGCCGACTCTCGGTGTATGTGCCGTACCGATCGGATTTCTCACGTACGTACCAGCCGGATAAATCGCATGTTCATCGCCGAACTCTCCCTCTAACACGAAGAATTCCTCGCCTCCGCTGTGCACATGTTGCGAAAACGTGCTTCCTGGCGCGTACCGAACTAATGAAGTCGCTCGCGCCACTTCATCGCCGATCCGATCGAACATCATGCGCTCTACCCCGGGCATCGGTGAGTTAACCCACTTGTAATCTACAGGTCGAATAACAACGCGTTCTGAGAAATCCGCGTTGAGATACATCAGGCCGTTCTGACCCGGAAAAATATGGCGTACAGAACCGGTACAACCAGCAGTGTCAATGCGGTAGCGAACGCCAGACCAAAAATAATGGTGATAGCCATGGGTTTAAACATCGCGGTACCGCCCCAGAGCAATGGCGTCATACCAAGAACTGTCGTTGCTGTTGTCAGCAAGATAGGTCGAAAACGTTGCTGACACGCCATCATGATCGCGTCCCGCTGGGATCTGCCGAACTCACTTATCTCGATTGCGATGCGGTCCAACAATACAATGGCGTTATTGATGATGATGCCCGACAGTGAAATTAGTCCCAGCAATGTAAAGAAGCCGAACGATGAATTGGCAATCAGTAATCCGAATGTCACTCCAATCAGACCTAACGGAATCGTGGATAAGATGATCGCCGGCCGCCGCATAGAATTAAATTGACCGACAAGTAACAGCAAAATCAGCATCGCTGCGACGGGCAGTTCTGCGGCAATGGATGCATTTGCTTCGCCGGACTCTTCGGTTTCACCGCCTATCTCAAAGCTATGACCAGCAGGCCAGGACGTGGCCGCATTTTCTAACCAGGGAACCAGTGTTTTTGCGACCTCCGCTGCGGTCGCACCTTCGGTCAGCTGTACATTGAGTGACATCGTTCGATCGCGGTCCCGGCGCTCAATAATGCCGGGCTCAAATGTCAACGAAACATTCGCTACCTGCTTGAGAGGTACACTTACGTCAGTACTTTGTGAGTAGACTGTGAGGCCATCGATTTTGCTAAAGTCTTGTCGGTCGGCTTCAACGGTTCGCAAGGTCACAGGAATCAATTCGTCATCTTCCCGATACTGCGTCAGGTCAATTCCCGTGAGGCCAGCCTGCAGTGAATAGGCGACATCTTCGCTCGTAACACCGGAGCGCCGCGCCAGTTCCTGGTCAACGTCGACCAGTAGCTTCTTAGTCTGCAGCCCCCAGGAGTTCTTAATGTCGGACACGTCAGATTGCTCGTAGAGATACCCTGTAACCTCGTCAGCCATCGCATACAAACTGTCGAACTCGCTACCAGACAGGCGCACAGTAATTGGGTAATCAACCGGCGGACCGTTTTCCAGGCGTTTGACCTGGGTGGCCATGTCTGGATGATGCTCGCGGGCATAAGCTTCGATACCCGCCATCACTTCCTCTACGTCCTTGCCATCGTATGTGTTCGCGATAACAAAAGTATTCGCAGGGTTAGGGTTCGGCGGATTCAAGCTCAGCTGCATGCGCGGACCACCCTCACCAATGAAAGTCAGCCAGTTTGAGACCAACGGTTTACCTGTTTTCGGCGCGTAGTACGTGTCGTGAATGAACTGATCGATATCCGCGATCTGTTCCTGACTTGTTTCGATAGACGTTCCGAGCGGCAACTCAAGCTTGCCCGAAAACACAGGATCTTCAGACGGAGCTATGAATTCCTGGCGGACAAAGCCCATGCCAACAACGGCGAGCGCAAACAAGCTGAAAATTACGGCCAGGAAACGGACTCGGCAACGCAGGGATGCGTCCAATATGGCTCGATAGTAGCCATACCAGCGACTGTCGAACTGGTTCTCTTCCGTCCTCCCGGACTTCTTAACCTTCAATGCAATAGTCGTCAGCATCGGCACCAGCGTCATTGCCAGCAACCAGCTCGACAACAGCGCTATAGATACAACGTAGAAAATATCCGACGTGTACTCACCTACTGACGACTTGGCCATCGCGATAGGCATAAACGCAGCGGCCGTAGTCAGTGAAGATATCAGCAGCGGCGTTTTGAGTTCTTTGCCGGAATCAATAGCTGCCGCTACGGCGGATTGGCCAGCCTCACGTTTCACGATGATCGATTCCACGATTACAATCGCATTATCGACCAGCAGGCCAAGCGCAATAATCAATGCCGTCAACGATATCTGGTTGATTGTTATGTCGAACAACTGCATCGAAAAAAGTGAGGCAATAACAGTCGCCGGAATCAACGAGCCAACGACAAGGCCTGTACGAACGCCGAGAAACGCGATCATGACGAGTATGACGATGATGATCGCCTGACCCAGGCTGGATGTGAATGCTGACACAACCTGTTCAACCAGTTCGGCCTGAAACCACACTTTCTCGTAAGCGATTCCCCAGGGATACTTCTCGATCAGCTCGGGCATCAATTGATCAAGGCGCTCACCTAATTTGAGGATATCGCCACCTTCGCGCATCGAAATCGCGATGGCCAATGTTGGAACACCATTCACACGGCTGACGCTTTGCGGTGGATCTTTGTAACCACGATATATCTCTACAAAGTCCTCCAGGTAGGCGACCGTTCCGCCCGGCAACTCAATGACGGTTCGTCGCAAATCTTCTATCGACTCAAAGTTTCCAGTCGGCTCCAGCGTAATTCGCTCACGACCACTGACAATGTCACCACCCGAAGACACAATATTGACGCTGGCAAGTGACGCCGACAGTCGTTGCGGTGACAGACCGAGTTCCGAGAGCCTAGAATTACTGTATTCAACGAAAATAACTTCTTGCTGTGCGCCGTGTATTGACACTTTCGCAATGTCCGGTTCTTTCAGCAGGTCATCGCGAAGCTCATCGGCGATCGTTTTAAGTTCAGCATAGGAAAACCCGTCACCCTGCAGCGTATAGACACTGCCAAAGACATCACCAAACTCGTCATCGACGACCGGCTTCTCGACACCTTGCGGCAAATCCGGAGTCACAACATCAACTTTGCGGCGCAGGTCATCAAAAATAGGCCGCATGACCTTGTAGCTTTCTTTGAAGTTGGCGTAGATGATTGAAATACCGGTGCGCGACTCGCTGGTAATCGAATCGATCTCTGGCATTTCCTGAATCTTCTTTTCGATCTTGTCGGTAACCAGCAACTCAACACGCTCAGGGCTGGCACCTGGGAATCGCGTCGTAATCACCACGGTCCGAATAATAAAACCCGGGTCCTGGGCCTTTGGTAGCTGATGAAACGCCGATATGCCGGCCAGCATCACCAGGCCGACCACTGTCAGCGTGATTCGATTCTTTGCAATTGCTGCGGCAGTTAGGTCCACGAAACTCGGCTTTATTCGTCTGCCGCGAGCAGAACACGCTGCTTGTCGCGAATAACGGTGATGCCGGCGGTAACGATACGATCCCCGACCTGCACGCCGTCGGTCACTTCGACGCCGTCCTGGGTGAGCTCACCTAAGACGACCGCCTGTCGCCGGATCACCGCCTCCTCGTTTCCGGTCGGATCTGCGATGAATACGAAGGTGCCGTCGGTACCCTTGACCACGGCCGATACTGGCAGAATGAATGATCCTCCGCCGTCGCTTTCATCAATGACAAACGTGACATCAGCAGCTAGACCTGAGCGCAAATTGGGACTGCTATCCAGAATACGGATTACGACCGGAAATCCAGCGGTACCAGCCGCAGATGCAACAGCAACTTCGGATACCGAACCGGTAAAGATATCGCCGGGAATAGCGCCAAACCTGATCGTCGCATCCGTGCCGACTTCGATGTTGCCAATCAGGCTCTCGGGCAAGTCCATCGTAACCTCGAATTCATCACCACAACTGACGACAGCCACCTGCTCACCAGCACCAACGTTCTCGTTAACCTCAACATCGAGTGACGCGATAGAACAATCCGTATCCGCTGTCAGTCGCGTATACGATGCATTGAGCCTGGCGATTTCAAGCGCTTTTTCTGCAGCCTCTACCATCGCTTCGGCCGACTCTGCTTCGGCGCGCGCCGACTCGAGATCGTTCAGCGAGGCATTGTCGTTGGCATACAGTCCTTTCGTTCTCTCGTAGTTTGCGGCCGCTCTGCGATTGTTAGCCTGTGCCTCCACCAGCGAGGCCTGAGCCTGTTGCGCTTGCAAGTCGAACGTTGCGCGATCCAATTCGGCGATCACGTCGCCGGCTTTTAGACTTTGACCGATCTGCACCGGCACGTTCGTCACCGTACCGGCCACTTTGAAGCTGGTTCGAGACTCGGTGCTGGATTTCGACACACCCGAGAAACTGCGACTACGGGTGCCGTTATCAGGGTCTACCATCTGGTAGCGAACTGGCCGAAGCTGTTCTTCCGTCGGCGGCTCGTCTCCGCCACAGGCAACCAGCGCGAACGCCAGCGCAAGTGGCAAAAAGTTTCTTGAGGAAAAATCCTGGTTCATCATGGACTCTCTTGTTTCAACACAGCGCGAAACTGCACCGCGAGCTCGCTGCGCTCTTCGGGCGACAGCAAATAATCATAGCCGCCAACAGCGCGTTGCAACGACATGATCGTGATTAGGAAGTTATAAAGAGATGCCTCTGCCGCAGCAGCCGCTTCGAGGCTCGTATCCTGTGCATCCAACAGTTCGATAACGTTAACTGTGCCTCGTGCGTACGCGTCGCTGACCAGCTCGAAATTCTTTCGCGAAGATGCTGCCGCAGCAGCCGACAGATCGATCTGCGAGTAAGCCGCCTGTGCCGCATGCAACTGGATACGCACTTCCTCCTCGACACGCTCCTCGGTTGCGATTCGAGCTGCCTGCAGCTGTCGAAGCTCGTACTCGGACTGAGATAAATTGGCTTTCTTCAGCCCGCCGGAAAAAATCGGCAGTGTTGCCTGAACCCCGAGACTCCAGTCGGTCAACCCCTGGCCCGCGGTCGGACCGGCGCCGATGCCTGACTGGCTGAGGTTGTCTGTATAGCGTCCACCGATCGTGAAGTCCGGCAACCAGTAGGCACGTTTCTTACTGGATACATCCCGTTCCTTGGCGAGAATCTGTGCATTGATTTGATCGAGCTCGGGCGCCTGATCTAGAGCACGAGAAATGTAGAACAAAGAGAATTTCGCGAAATCCGCCGGGCTTCGCACCAGGTCATCAAACTCCGTTCGACTCATGATAAACGGCTCGTCGAAACTGGCTTCCTGCAGCACTGCGCGAGTTCCCTGCGGCCGATGCAGGATGCGGTTCAGCGTTTCCCAGGACTGTCGCAGGTCAGATCTCGAGCTAACCACTATTATCTGCGCGCGCGCTACCTCCGCTTCCCAACGATAGACGTCCGACAAGGTTGAAATCCCCAGGGTCACCCTGTTCTGCGCAAGCTCGAGATTGGTGCGCGAAATACGCAGATTATTATCCTGAATCCGAAGCTGCGACTCCGCGTTTAGTACAAGGTAATAGGCCGTCGTTGCCGCCTGAACGACATCCAGGCGAAGCTCATGCAATTCAGCCTCGCGACTAGCCTGCAGCTCCGTTTGTATGGTCACGCCGGCGGCAACCGGATCCGAGTAAATCAACTGGTCCAGACTGACAGCAATATCTGCAGTATTCTCTGGAAACAGGCCCAGGGTGACCGCGGGCGAATCATTACGTGTTTGGTAGCTGCCGCTCACCCCGATTTGTGGAAACAACCCGGAACGCGCCCGATTGATCTCGTTCTCGCTTGCAAGCAGACCAAATCGCGCAGCCTGCAAATCCTGGTTTCTTTCGAGAGCGGTGGTAGCCACCTCTACCAGGTCGAATTTCTGTCCATAAACCTGCGCGTCCTGATTCAACAGAACCGCCTCATTAAGTATCTGAAAGCTTGGCGACAGACCAATCGTCCTCGCGGTAGCCATGTTGATCGTCAGCTTGTCTTTGACGGATGATGCGACGGGCTGATCCTCGGGCGCCTCACCCAACATGACAGCCTGCATATTTAGAGCATTCAGTCGGGCCTGCCGATCAATATCACGTGGCTCCGTATTGGTCGCCAATAAGCCGCGCTCGACGTCTGCGACAGCCGCAAAACTATAGCTGGGAATCTTCGCTGCATTGATCGCCGTTACCATAGCGAGGAAACTTTCCTCGGGCATGCGCGGCAATGCCGCTACGAAAATTGCATCGGTACCAGGAGGGATCTGGTCTCTCAGGTCATGATTAACGCCATCGTGAATGACCTGCGTTAATTCAATGCCGCGAGCATTTGTGACTTCGAGTGCAGATTGACGCAACTCCGGTATTGCCGACGCAAGATTCTCGTCGATGACTAATGCCAGCTTCGTAAACGGAGTAATACTGGCTAAAGTATCAAGGTCTTCACCGAAGTCCGCATAGGCCGCCAGGTAGTTCAGGTTTTCGATCCCCGATAAACCATCAACGGGCGGGTTCGGTAATAGACCGGTATCAAGAATTGCTGGAAGAAACGTCGGTTTCGGAAAGCGTTGCCGAGTTGCGGCAAGTTGATTCGAAACGAATCCGGTTATCAGCAAGTAGTCAACCGACTCGTCAGAATAGGCCGCATCGATTGCTGCCAACATTTTCTCTCTTGACCAGTCGCCGGAATATTCCTTGATCTGAACATTGAACTCGCGCCCGGTTAGTGCGAGCAGCTCGTCGACGAATATCTGCTGCTGCTCGCCCATGCGATCCGATGAACCGTCGATCACAACGCCAACCACAATCGAATCCTGCGCAAATAGTGGAGCGCCTGTCAGCATTACGACAAGTAATAGAATTGTTCTTTTCAATTGACCAGTTCTTATTTTTAGGCGGCAGACAACTTGTTCTTGCGTCGCGTCACATAGGCGACAAGCTCTTCATCGACTGCCGGGTCTAAAGGAGGCTGCTCATATTCATTAAGCAACTGCTTCCACATTGTATTGGCTCGTGTGGCAATGTCGATACTCCCGGCTTCCTTCCACGCTTCGAAATTCTGCCGGTTGGACAATAGTGGCGTATAGAATGCTGATTCGTACCTCTGCAGCGTATGGCTGGTTCCAAAGTGATGGCCACCTGGGCCAACCTCGGCGATAGCGTCAACAGCGAGTTCGTCTTCGTTCACGGGAATTGGCTTCAGATATTCGGCCATCATCTGCAGCATTTCCGCATCGATGACCAGTTTCTCGAAAGAAGCGGTCAAACCGCCCTCCAGCCACCCGGCCGCGTGATTAACAAGGTTTGAGTGACCCATAACGGACCCCCACAACGACATTTCACTTTCAAACGCCGCCTGCGCGTCAATGCAGTTTGAAACCGTAGTGTTGCTCGAGCGAAACGGCAGCTTCAGCCGTCGTGCGATCTGTCCGCTCGCCTGCGCAGCCTTTGTATATTCCGGAGTACCCAAGGCTGGCGCCCCACTCTGCATGTCGACATTCGACGCGAAGCTACCATAAATAATCGGCGCACCAGGCCGTACAATCTGCGCCAGCGTCGCTACCGCAAGAACTTCGGTCGTTTGTTGCATCAGTGTCCCGGCCAGTGTTGCCGGGCTCATCGACCCGGCCAATGTAAACGGCGTAATACAGCAAACCTGGTTAGCTGAAGCCAGTTCAAATACTGCCTCGGTCATCGGAATGTCGAGTTGCATCGGCGAATTCGTATTGATGATCGCCAGTACCGCCGGTTTAGCGGCCAGCTCGTCGCGATCAACTCCAAGCGAGATGCACGCCATCTCGATGGCATCAATGGTGCGTTCACGCCCAAGCGCGTAGGCCTGCCAGTTCTTGTCGAGCAGTCGAATCTGCGCCAGGTACAAGTCGAGGTGGCGTGTTTCGGCGGGCAAGTCCATCGCCTCAAACGGCCCACCACCTTCCTGTTGTATAACATTCAGGCTCTGGATGACGCGCAGGTAGTCGCACATCTCTTCGTAGTTGCCCGGCCGCCTGCCTTTGTCGAGATCACTACAAAAAGCGGGGCCTCCGACCGAGCCGAAAATAATATTGTTGCCACCTACCTTCAGATCGTGCGCTGAATTTCGCGCACGCAGCCCAAACTCTGCTGGCGCGTTAGCCAGATGCTCGCGCACCAGATCCGGATCGAAGCGCACCATCATTTCCGACTCATCAACTTCGGCGCCAGCTGCAAGCATCAACTTTCGACTGGCGGGTTCCAGGAAACGCATGCCTTGCGTTGCAAGAACATTCAATGCCGTATCGACAATTGTCGATATCTGTTCTTCAGACAGAACCGCCACTGGTGCATATGGATTCGCGACGTCGTTCCACGGCAGCTGTTTAACAGCGTTGACGACTCTTTTCTCGCGATGTCTTCTTCTTGCCATGCCCCTCTCCCAAAGAGTGCCAGACTAAATCCAGCGCCTTACACGAGCACAATAATCGATGTAGGTCTGGCCGAACACCTTTCTCAAAGCCGCTTCCTCGGGCTTTATCTGCAACTCCGTGAGGTATAGCACGAATGCCAGCAAAACCAGGATGGTGCCGGCACTTTGCAGCCACACGCTCCAGCCCAACAAGACCAGGAGCAACCCCAGGTACATCGGGTTTCGGGTCCTGGCAAAGATTCCGGTGTCCACCAGCGATGAGGCTTCGCTCGGTTGCAGCGGGTTCACGGTCGTTTCAGCCTTAGCAAACTGCCGAATTGCCCGCGCCGCAATCAGTAACCCGCTCGTTGCCAGTACTATCGCCACTATCAGAGCAAACGGAATATCAATGGGATAGCCATACTCACTATGGGCGATGAACCAGGCCGCAATGCCGGAAAGCAGGAGAATGACAGGTGGCGGAATTTTGTTTTTCATTGCTATAGAGTATCACCATGAAAATTGAAGAATTTACTCTCGAACGCATCCAATCTCTTTACGAGAACGTGGTTCCGCTTAACCTGTCGGACAGCGGTGTACACCCAATGGCCATTCGCGATCTATTGAATGAATCTGAGATCGACGAGTTGCTACAGCTGGAACTCGGCTACGGCTGGACCAATGGGGATGTATCGCTGCGCTCGACCATTGCCAACTTGTATGAGAATCGCGGCCCGGACGACGTTATTGTGACCAACGGCTCGGCCGAGGCGAATTTCCTGATGGTAATGTCACTGCTCAATCCAGGCGATGAGATTATCGTTTTCACACCGAACTACCTGCAGATCTTTGGCTGGGCGAAAGCAATCGGTGTCGACGTCAAAACGGTGCAGCACGACGCGAATGCGAACTGGGCTGCCGACATCGATGCGCTACGACGAACGGTGTCTGCGAAGACCCGCCTGATCACGATATGCAATCCAAATAATCCGACAGGCGCAACGCTTAGCCCTGAGATGTTGCAGGCACTCGTAGAAATCGCGCGTGAGAACGACTGCTATCTGCATGCGGATGAAGTTTACAAAGGCTCGGAACTGGATGCGGAGGAAGGTCCCAGCGTTGCTGACCTCTACGAGAAAGCGATCGCAACGAATGGCCTTTCGAAGGCAATGGCATTGCCTGGTCTGCGCATCGGCTGGCTAACCGGTCCCGCGAAGGAAATCTACTCTGCGTGGCAAAGTAAGGATTACACCTCGATCACGACATCCACTGTGAGCGAATATGTAGCCGAGCGCGTGCTGCAACCCGAACTGCGGCAGCGAGTATTGAACAGGAGTAAGCAGATACTCAATGAGAATCTTGCCCTGCTCATCGAGTGGGTCGACGCCAACGCCGAGTTTGTTTCTTTGGTCCCGCCCAAGGCAGGCGGAATGGCGTTCATTCGTTATAACCGCGACATAAATTCCACCAAGCTTGCTCACGCGTTACGCAATGACAAAGGTGTTCTGATTCTTCCCGGCGATGTTTATGGCCTTGACGGCTACTTCAGAGTTGGTATCGGCGCGCCGAAGTCTCATCTCGAACCCGGGCTGGAGAAAATAGGCGAGTACTTCGCCTCCGCAGATTTTCGCGACCTCGCCGTAAGAGCGGCTTGATGAAAGTCCTCGGCCGCGAAGACATCGTTGCGGCGCTGGACGACTCCCACGCGATGCAACTTATTGAGGAGGGTTTTGTAGCGCTTTCCGCCGGACGAGTAACCATGCCACCAGTCGGGCACCTCGATCTGCAGAATCCACCTGGCGAATGCCACATTAAGTATGGCCATATTCACGGCGACGATTTTTTTGCGATTAAGCTCGCCACGGGCTTCTACGAGAACGCCGCAAAGGGGCTGCCGAGCGGTAGCGGCATGACCATCGTGTTCTCGGCCAAAACCGGTTTTCCAGAAATTCTGCTAGACGACGCCGGCCACCTGACTGATGTACGCACTGCCATTGCCGGCTGTATATGTGCTAAGTACCTTGCACCAAGCGCAGTCACTGCAATTGGCATTGTTGGAGCCGGGCTACAGGCGAAGTTACAACTTGAATACCTGCAGCACGCCACAGACTGCAAGGACGTTCTTGTCTGGGCAAGACGTTCTGAGCAGTCAACTGCTTTTCAGGAAGAGATGAATGTTAAAGGCTTCAATGTCAGCATCGCGGCGACGCTGGAAGAGCTTTGCCGAAACAGCAGTCTCATCGTCACCAATACACCAGCAACAGAGCCGTTGTTATTCGCCGACTGGATAACGCCTGGAACCCTGGTGACGGCTGTTGGCAGTGACGGTGCCGGCAAACAGGAGCTCGACGCGAAGATTTACGACAAGGCAGACCTGGCGGTGGTGGACTCGGTTTCGCAGTGCGTTCTTCTCGGAGAATCTCATTACGCGATTGAAGCCGGCATAATCAGCGAGTCAGGACTCGTGGAACTCGGTGCGGTCATATCCGGTGCCGCGCCCGGCCGGCAGAATGATCGTCAGATAATTGTTGCCGACCTGACCGGTGTGGCGGTGCAGGACATTCAGATCGCCAAGTCGGTCCTGTTGAATCTCAGTTAGAACTCATTGTGCAGCGATCCTTATGGGGCTAAATCTTGCTAAAATAAGGAACACAATGTTGCCAATCAGAAAAAGACTTGTTGCAGGCGCGTCAATAATTGCGCTGTTGCTGACGTCTGTGCCGATTTTCGCCGATGAATCGGGCGACGACGAGTTTCACAAGTTCAGTGTCAGCCTGGGCGTTTTCTTCACAGATCGCGAAAGCACAAGTCGACTCGAAGGCTCTATCGGCAACCCCGGGACGCCAATTGACCTCGAGGGCGATCTCGGCCTGAATAGAAACGACACAGTATTCCGAATCGCCGGCTACTACCGATTCAATGATCGACACAGAATTGATGCAAGTGTTTTCGACCTGTCTCGCGACAAGACCCGTGTTATCGACGAAGAAATCGAATGGGGCGACACGATCTACCCAATCGATGCACGGATCAAAGCCGAGTTTGACGTTGCCATATACAAGCTCGCTTACACCTGGTCGTTTATGCGGCGAGAGAAAGGTTACCTGGGTCTGACGGCCGGCCTGTATATCGCAAGTTTTGGTGCCTCACTGAGGGAAGCGCAACTTGGGAGCGTGGAGTCAGATACCGTAACCGCGCCGCTGCCAGTGTTTGGTCTGCGCGGCGAATACGAAATTTCGGACAAGTGGACGTTGCGTGCCAGCTCTGAAATTTTTGCGATCTCGTATGAAGAGTATGACGGCCGCCTCATCGATACATACATTGGCGTCGACTATCAGCTATGGAACAGGGCGGCCATCGGCCTCGGTATCAATACCGTTACGATGGACATTGATGTCGAACGCAACAGTTTTGACGGCAACTTTGATTGGCGCTACGACGGCGGATTCTTATTCGTCAAGTTCGACTTTTGACCGCCTATTTCGGGTAGAGCAGCGTAAAGCTTAATCTGAAACCCCAATCATCGGCACCTATCTCGGTCGACTTTGCCCAGTAGCGTATGCCAGCGCCTATTTGAACCGGCCGCTTGCCAATCTGTAGCATCTGGAGGACGTTGAAGTTGACCGGAATAGCCCAATCTTTATTTTTCCAGTCGTAAGTCGACTCGGTATTCAGTGCAAACGTCGTCTTTGATGGCGTGATGTAGGTCAAAAATGGTTGCACGAAGGTCGCGCTCAAATCATTTCGGTCCGAGTC
>JBPCXZ010000304.1:0-13053 GCA_051008055.1 Woeseiaceae bacterium | reverse complement strand
GGTCCAGAGCCGCTGCTGGAAGAGACAGGCCGAGAAAACGGCTCAGGTCATCAAGCACCTCAGCCGGCGACAAGCAGACATGCTCGTAGAAAACCACCATGGTATTGCTCTGCAACGCATGGTCAATTGCGATGCGGTTCTCCGCGGCCCAGAACACCAGGTTACTCAGGAAGCCCGAAGCAGGCCAGTCCAAGCTGCCTAGCGCGCGGATGGAGGACGATTGCCGCAACTCCGCCTGTTCCCAGATTCGCGCGGACGACAATTCCCAGCCATTGCGCAGCTGAGACAGGATGACGGCAGCCGGGTGACGCAACAACAACACATGCTTTTGATCCGGATATCGGCTCGCCAGCCATGGAAAAAGCAGATTGGCGCGCACAAGTTTCACCAGTCGGCGTTTGTAGACCATTGTCGCCGGCCTGTTGAGCTGTTCGGTCCATGGTGTCGTTCTTTTGCCATTCAGGACCGCGTCATAAGCATCACCAAGAACTGGCATTGGCAATTCCGGATCTACGTACTGATAGCGATATTCTGCGAGCTCCTTAAGCCCACGGCGTGGATGAAACGGCTCGAAAATTAGCCGGGTCCGGGGAACGGAACCCAGTATTTCAGATAGCCAGGTGCTACCAGACCGACCAGAACTATAGAGCACCGTCGTCTGCGCCGGTCCGGACCGGTCAATGAACACGGCGTTGACGAACTCCCGGACTTTTTGTTGCCCGCGTCGAAAAGTGCGTTTAATCCTGCTCATCTCCTTATTACAGGCTCAACCGGATCCCGCTGCTCGCTCCTCGATGAACGCAATCGCAAGGTCGATTCGGGCAAGTGATCGGTCACTGCCGACCAACCAGAGCGTCGTATCTATCGGCGGTGACACCGGTCCGCCTGTCACCGCAACCCGCAGTGGCTGGCCAAGCTTACCCATACCGATTTCATATTCTTCGGCAACTTCCCTAATCGCTTCGTCGATCTGGGTTGCACCCCAATGTGTCAATGCGCCCAAGCGCGCGCGAACTGTTCGCAAGGGCTCCAAGACGACCGGTCGCAAATTTTTCTTTGCGGCGCCCGGGTTGATGACATCAAAATCCTCGTAACAGTAACGAGCGCTCGCCGCCATATGCAAAAGAGTCTCGGCACGTTCGTGATATGCCGCAGCAACATGCACGGGATCCGGGCCCTCGGCCGGATCGAGCCCCGCCTTCACCAGGTAAGGCATGAGCAACTGACCCAATTCCTCAACTGGAGTCCCGATAATATTCTGCTGATTAATCCAAAGGAGCTTCTCGGGATTGAACGACGATGCCGACTGGTTGACGTCCGCGATGTCGAACAGCTTGATCATCTCGTCAACGCTAAAGATCTCCTGGTCGCCATGCGACCAACCGAGGCGCACGAGGTAATTCAGCATAGCCGCAGGCAAATAGCCCTGCTCGTCGTACTCGCGAATATCCACAGCACCATGACGTTTCGACAGCTTGGCGCCATCCGGGCCAAGGATCATCGGCAAATGAGCATATACGGGCGGTTCCGCACCCAGTGCAGCCAGCATATTCATTTGCCGAGGGGTATTGTTCAGGTGATCGTCACCGCGAATGACATGTGTAATCTGCATGTCGTAATCATCGATGATGACGGAGAAATTATAGGTCGGCGACCCGTCGGGCCGCGCGATGATCAGGTCGTCAAGCTGTGTATTTTCAAAAACCACAGTGCCCCTGACCTGGTCTTCTACTACCACCTGCCCGTCAGTCGGATTCTTGAAGCGCACGACCGGATCGACACCGTCTCGCGGTTCCGTCCGGTGACGGCAGCGGCCGTCGTAGCGGACATGCCCGCTCTCGGCCATCTGCTTTGCTCGGAGTTCGTCGAGTTCTTCTCTCGTGCAATAGCAGTGGTAGGCCTTGCCCTCCTCCAGCCACTGCTCGACGACCTCGCGGTAACGGTCATAGCGCTGGCTCTGGTAGAACGGCCCTTCGTCCCAGTCGAGACCAAGCCACTCCATACCTTCGAGGATCGCATCGACATTTTCCTTCGTCGATCGCTCCTTATCAGTGTCCTCAATGCGCAAGACGAACTGCCCGCCGTGATGTCGGGCATAAAGCCAGCAGAATAATGCTGTTCGCACGCTTCCCAGGTGCAATACACCGGTCGGGCTGGGGGCAAATCTCGTTTTGATCATGGGGCTTTCACTGTAGCTGCCGGACTTTGGAATACCCTGTAATTGAGTAGTCACAAATTACAGGCTCGGCAGCATAAGCTACACGAACGACAATTTCACGTCAGGAAACCCTTGCAGCGTGATCGGATGTTTTCGATGAACTATTGCTCGCGACTAAATTTGTGAGCTCGGAAGGCGCATATTCTTCGTCATTCCGCCGACTACCGTTGCCTTGACGGCGGTCGGAACCCGATCGACGTTCGACGCGAACTCCATCGACAAAAAATCCGATGTCCTTTATTCGCCGCTGTCCGTCGACGCGCCGATCGACTTTTGCCACTTTACGCCGGTTTATCGACCGGCTAAGGAACCTCAGTACCTTCCATGACCGCATGAGCATTACGTAATACGCGGCCCCGAGAACCAGGAACAACGCAAACATGATGGACTCGGAAACTCCAGCGTAGTAGCCGGTCAGACCGATAATCATGCCGGACGTTGCGACGACTGTCAGCGCCATCCATGTTGCTGTCACGGAGAATTTTGCCAGCAGGAAGACGTGATGCAGATGTTCCCGGTCCGCGCTGAACGGCGACTGGCCGCGGCGCACGCGCCTGAGGATCATACCGATGATGTCGAATATCGGCAGCATGCAAAACCAGAGTGCCGTTACCGGATTTATTGCCCGGTCCTGACCCTGCGTCAGGCGCATCGCAAGGTAAATAACGGATAGCCCCATCAGGTAACTGCCGGCGTCTCCGAGGAATACCAATGCTCGCTTGCGCTGTGGCAGCCTTACGTTGAACATCAGGAAGCCAAGCACGGCACCGGCAAGCGCCAGGATGAGCATCAACTCCGTTTCCCGGCCCGCCATACCGGCTGCGATACCCAGACCGGTCAATGCCACCAGTGTCAGCGTGCCACACAGACCGTCGACCCCGTCCGACATGTTGAAAGCATTGATCAACCCTACCCCGGCGAACACCGTGAAAGGAATCGTCATCCAACCAAGACTTAAGGTTCCAAGGATAGGCAGTATCGTACCGAGATCGGATATATACCCCTTACCCGGCACCGCGATTATGAGAACTGCCAGGCCTTGTATTATGAGCCGCGGGTGCGGCGCTACGCCGAACCTGTCGTCCCACATCCCCGTAGCAACCAGCAACCCGGCCGCCAGGAAAAAAGCCCAGTGATCGGCCAACGATCCTTTGAACGTCAGCACCAGGACAATGCCAGCGAAAATAGCTATTCCGCCGACGAGTGGAATGTCTCCCTCGTGAACCTTTCGCTCATTCGGTGAATCGATCAGCCCCACTGAAGGCGCAAGGCGTCTTGCCACTTCAACAAGAATGACCGTTACACTCAATGCCAAAAGAGTAAAAAGGAACGCTGTCATGAAAGCCCTTGTTCTTATAATTATTATCGAGACTTAATTTTCTGCCTCGCAAGCATACGATAAAACAGAAAATTCAAAACAGGAAATACGTCACAGTTTGTAACAAGATCGATTGTAGCGGTCTTGACTTTCGGGTTGCCCATGTATTGACATAACTTTCTAAATTCTGCCTGTAACCCGCAGAAACATATAAGCTTTATAGGCAAGTATATCGTAACTGTTTTGCTTGCAGCGCCTTGCTGGCTATATTGTCCAGCAGGCCAATATTTTTGAAGCCACAAACTCGCCGCGTAAACTGAAGTTGAGAAACAAAACTCTAGATAATGGATTGATGTGCCATCACTAAGCCGGACATTTAACGTCGTTCTAATACTGGTATGCATTGTTGCTGCGACGATTGCTATTCACTTGCTGCCTGGGCTGGACTCGTCGCGCCTGGAAAATGGTATCCGCAACAGTCTGCACTTTATTCTCTTTGCAATCGTTGCCGCTGCGGCCTACGCGTTGGTCTCATTGGGCCCGACCAGTAAATTTGTCATTGCCCTGGCCATCGCCACCACGATCGGCATCCTGTCCGAATTAGCTCAACGTTGGTCTGGCGGCGCGGCTGATATTACTGACGTTTATCGAGATCTGAGCGGGGCCGCAACGATGCTGATCGCACTGCTGTTTTTATCCGCATCCCGAAGCGCTGAGCGAGGCTCTCTCAAGCGATTCGCTTTAGGTACAATTGCCGCAGGGGTTGCCCTAATCGTTACGTTGCCCTTGGTCTACTGGACAGGCGCCCTGCTCTTCGAACGTAGTCAACACCCTGTTGTACTGGATTTCGACAGCCGTTACTCGCGGTATCGTTATTTTCCAATAAACGCTGAAGTGACATTAGTCAGCGTTCCCGCGCATCGAGATACCATGCTGGCCGAACTTCTATTGAGCAAGCGTGGCAGAAGCGGCCTGGCCATCCAGACGGCGAAATACGACTGGTCGAATGAATCGATGTTGGTCTTCAGTGCTGAAGTCGTCGAAGGGTCCACTGCGAAGCTGACTATCCACATAAATGATGGGACCAATCTTGGCAATTTCACCGATACGGATTCAGGCTCGATCACGTTGGCAGACGGCAGGCAGGAATACAGAATTCCTGTCTTATCCACTATAGGAGAGGCAGGCCGGGGCGACGAATTGACCAATATTCGTCAGTTGGTGATCCTGGCGCGAGACAAGCAAGCCGGGGCACGACTGCGATTAGACAGTATCCGTCTGGAATAGTCCTGGCATCGCCAGCCTCGGATTCCTGCAAATTGCGTATAATCTGATCTTCGCCAAGTCGGTTGCCATTCATCCAATGAAGAAAAAACTCGCGAATCACGTAAAGAAGATTCAAAGAAGTGATAAGAAGCGCGGCTTGGGCGACCGGATATTGCTTGCAACGTATGACAAATACCGAGGTTGGAAGAGAGCGCTAAGAAGCCGCGATGACCCTTCCTACAATCGCTTGTACCTGAAGTCCAGGCATCTCAAACGAAATCTCAAGGGGAAGCAATTCAATTTCATTAATGTCGATCAGGCGTCGATCTGGACGATGGAATGGATCAAAACATTCCCGGCACAGTATGACCTCATCATTGGCGTACCAAGAAGCGGTATGCTTGTAGCAACTGTCATTGCTCTTAAACTGGGTAAAGGCCTGACAACTCCGGAGCTATTTAAGGAAAGGAAGTTCTGGCACAGCAATCAAGTCAAGGACCGGTTGGCATGGGAGGACGTCAAGCATGTGCTAGTGGTTGATGACTCCGTGGATACGGGACGCTCGATGTCGGCAGCAATGGAGTCCATCGAATCTTCGGGGCACGACACAAAAGTGACAAAGGCTGCCCTGATCGTGCACGAAAAGACCTCGTCCATGGTCGATCTCTACCACAAAATCCTTCCGCATCCTCGTGTCTTCGAGTGGAACATACTGCATCGAAAAATTGCGTCGTACTGGGGGCACGGCGTACTCGCCGTCGATATGGACGGTGTTCTATGTTCAGATTGCCCTCCGGGAGTCGATCAGGATGAACTACGATACGCCGAGTGGATTAACTCGGCCAGACCGTATCTCATCCCTTCATTTGAGATTGATTCTATTGTTACCAACCGTCTCGAGAAATACCGCGAAGCTACTGAAAATTGGCTGAGGGAACACAATGTGAAGTACAAGGAGCTTCACATGTGGAACATTCCGGATAAGAATGAACGCAATGGCGAGTTCGCCAAGCACAAGATCAAAGAACTGCTGCGCCTAAAGCCGGACATGTACTGGGAAAGCAAATTGACTCTATCTCAGGAGATTTGGGAGAACACGAAAATACCGACGCTGTGCGTCGATGAGATGACGTTGTTGAGCTAGGTTATGAATTCCCGGCGACCGACAGCAATCTATATTCATGGTTCGAATCTTGACTATTGGACGTCCCTCATCACTAAGAATTGCAGTGACGTCGACATCGTCAGCAAACAGCAACTGGATGAGAGCGCAACTGATGGAGTCAGTGTAGACGCGTTGATTGGCTGGCGATTTCCGCCGGAGCTATTTACCAAATTACCCAAGTTGCGCTGGATCCAGTTCATATCTGTCAGCATCGACGAGTTCGCCGTTAGTCCGCAGATTTCACCGGATGTGATGGTCACGAACACCAAAGGCCTGTATAGCGACTCTGTCGCCGATTACGTTCTGTGGGCGCTACTCACCTTAACGCGCAAGTTCAATGTAGTAACAAGAAACCAGTCCAGGCGACGCTGGCATCAGATTTCGGGGCCGACAATGCGGGGCAAGACTATTGGAATTTATGGCGTCGGCTCGGTCGGTCGTGCAGTGGCACAACGCGCACGCGCATTTGAAATGAGAACGGTTGGAATAGTCTCTGATCAATCAGAAGCAAGGCAGTTGTCTAGTGTCGACGAAACAATTCCACAACGGGATCTGCACCAAGCTATAGGTGACTTTGATGCGTTCGTGATTTGCGTTCCTCTGACCGAGGCGACGAAGGGTGTAGTCAACGCAGACCTAATCACTAAGATGAAGCCAAGCGCCTATATCATCAATACCGTTCGCGGCGGTGTTGCAGATGAAGCCGCTATTGCCGCAGCGCTTGAGAACGGCTCGCTGGCTGGTGCAGCCATCGACAGTTTCGACAAAGAACCTGTACGTCGCTGGAGTCCACTTTGGAAAACCCGAAACCTGCTCATCACACCCCATATCTCTGGAATTACCGATGACTACCAACAACGTGTGGGTGACCTGATCTGCGAGAATATCAGGCGTTTTTCCGCTGGAGATGGGTTATTGGGCTTAGTTGACCGCGTGAAAGGCTACTGATTCTACGCTGGCTTTGCTGCCACCCATTGTCTATCAGGCGCAGTACAATTTCCGCTGTTACCATTTTTCCAAGCCAGTGAATATTGGTCTGTTCAATTTGCTGGTTGACGAACTCGGCTGATAAATATTCCCGTATTAAGCTGTCCTTTCCAAGCAGCTGATTGACCTCCTCAGAGAGAGCCGTTTGGTACCAGAGCGGCCAGTTCTCTTCTTTCATATGAGTCCTGCCAGAGACGACAGACTTGAGCTTCCGGCCCAGTCGATGCAATTGAAATTGTAACGGGTTTCGTTGGGCAAATACGTCTACCGGCAAATTCAGGTAAGGAAGATTCCTGAAAGATTGATTTCGAGCCACTACGGATGCCTGCAGCGCAGCCTCACGGTATTTATCCTTGCTCGAGAGTTGACCGGAAAAACCAACAGTTCCCAATTCGACGTCCATAGAAAACTGTACAAGCTCCCGATCCCAGTACGGTGTTCTGAAAGTTGAATACGAATTCGCGATCGCGGCTTGGCCGCCAAAGTACTTCGGCCCTGCGACATACATGAGATACCTAAAGTATGCCTCCGGATCCGTCAGCTCACCGTATTCTTGCTCCAGCAAGTCCAGAGCATGCTCAATGTGCTGCTCGAAATCTGCAAATCGGCTACCGAACATCGCAATGTAGCCCGCGCTGTCTAATCGTTTGCGTCCATCACGAAACATCGACGCCATATCCGCAGAGATCAGATACGGAACGTTTCCCCAAGCGCTAATATGATCCCGAAACAGATGATCTCCCGACACGCCGGTAACAATCGTGGAGCAACCTCGCTCGCCGCTGCCCAATGCCCTGTACGCACCAACGAGATGGCTTCTATTGATGACCTGCAAACCATCCGACAAAAATACTACGTCATGCATTTGCTGCGGTAATTCTTGGATAAATTCTTCGTCCAGAGGAATCTCATTGTGATGCAGCCCAAGTGCCTCGGCGATTTGTCGCGCCTCGACCACTTCAGTTGAGCCAGGAATGCCAAACGTGAATGTTTCAACTTGAGACAATATGGAATCTGGCAGCGAAGCCAGCACCGCCCTGCAGTCCAAACCGCCACTGAGCCCAAATACAATTCGCCCATTAGTATCAAACCAGGCAGGAACCACTGAGCCGAATACGTCGCCCGCCCGATCGATAGCGTCCTGATCATTGATCGTCTTGCTGCCACGGGAGACGGGGTTCTCGTACTGAATCCAATTCAATACACCTGACTTGGCAGAATATTTACCCAGCGTGCCTGCCGGCACTCGATGCACATTCTCCAAAGGCGAAATATTCCCAGCCGGGTAGTTAAAAAACAGGTACTGATAAACCCAGTCGGCAGAGTGATTGCAATTGCCATCGGCAAGTTGCGAGAAAGTGCCGATAGAGGTAGAAAACGTAACGGCATCGCCGCCTGCTTGAAAATACAATGGCTGGAACGCGAAGGAGTCTGTTGCAACTCGCAAGACCTGATCTCGCAGGTCATACACGGCCAGCACGAAAGACCCTTGTAGCCTCTTCAGTAAAGCAATCAGCTTGCTGTCGTCGTGCAACGTGCGTGCGACGTCAGCCCAATCCAATAAGTCGGTATTGACTATGTCACCGGCAAACATCCCGATAATTTCGCCATCTTCATAGAATCTCTTGTCATTTGACGGCGCACTACCGGGATAACTTGTCGCCAGCATTGTAGGTCCCGACCGCTGGGACTCGGTTCGAAAAGTACCGAGCGGATTGATGGCACCCAGCACCGAGTCTCGCTCCGGGAGCGCGTCGCCATTGCGACTGATTATGCTTAGCCCTGACACGAGCTATTACTCATTGAAGAACTGTTACTCATTAGAAGTACCGGGCTCATTGAAAATACCGGGCGTCGAAATACCACCTGCAAAAGACGGAATCCTTGCTGGCCCAATTGTCACCCAACAACTTGCCTAGAACGACGTATGCCGATCGGCGGGGAGCCATCTTTTTCGCCATCACCACGGCACGATTTAAGCTTGAGCTTTTCTCCCTCGTCATTCGGTCCGCATTCTTGTTCGCCTGTAATCTGGCCAACTCAGCTATCGGTAATTGAGCGCGATCCGCATGCAAAATAAGATTGCGAATCTTGCCGGCAAGTCCAGTCCTAATGATGCTCTCGCGAAGCTCGCCAGACAGGCGCGCAAGATACCAGCAAAAAATGCCGCCGGAATTTGACACGAAGCCCGGAACATAGCTTATTCCACGATCATGCATTTTTGTCTCAATTTCCGGACTTGCTGAAATATTTGCGATTGGCACAACATACCGCGCAACTATCGAGTCAACATTCTCGTTATTGATGCTATTTGGTCTGGCACCCGGTATCAGCACATCTGCTCGCTGCAGATACAGATCTTCGGAAGGACCCGGTGTGTAGCTCGCAAACTGGCTTATGCATTGATCGCCATGCACCTCTTTCAACCGCAACAGTTCCTCGATGTCGATTCCATCCGCGTCATATATCGATCCCTTGATCGTCGAGACTCCCACGATGCTGGCGCCCGTCGCATCGATCAACCGCATCAAATGGGTGCCGACTTTTCCAACGCCTTCTACCAGAACCCGGGACTCCGAAAGCCTCTCCCCTCTTTTCTCCAACAAGGTCTTCAGTGCAACGAAAACGGTCAATGCTGTAAAGTAATTTGAGTCGATATCACTATTGTCGGTCGGCACAGGGGCCTGAATTTCCTCGCTCGAAAAGATCACCGCCATCTCCTTAGGGCCGACGCCGAGGTCCATTCCTGGAATATACGCATGACTTTCCAGCAAGCCGGAAATAGACTTTCCAAATTCAACAAGCAATCGGTTTTTCCGTTCCGCGGACAACTCACCGGTGTAAGCTATTCCCGATTTGGCGCCACCTCTCGCGATGTTCAACCACGCGAACTTGAGTGTCATCTCATGCGCGAGACAGGATACTTCTTCGAGAGTCACAGACTCACCCATGCGAATGCCACCGGTACCACCCCCGCCCAGATAACTGTCTATGACCACGAAAGCACTAGCCTCGTGGTCTTGCAGGTCAATTATCTTTTGATACGCCGGCTCATGAGTGAATCTCTTCACTTGCTTCTCAGTGCTCCCCAGGTAGTCGAAAACCTAACATAGCTGACGGTGCTTGCCACGAAGAGCGTCGTCGCCCAAACCATTCCTTGTACCTGACTTGATCGAGCAACATTATGCAAAAGAGCAAGCGCTAACTTTCGGCAGTTGGTATTTCCTCAAGCAAGCCATGGGATACCAGTTTGTCAGCCGCCTGATCAATGGCTGCGGAATTCAAGCCGCTGATTTCAACTATGTCGCGCAAACTGTTCCGGCCATCTGACAAGTTGAGAACCCACAGGAGCGCCATCTGTGAGTCTTTTTGATCAGTCTCACCACCGACCTTCTTGTAAAGACCGCGCCGACCAAGTTGTGGCTCGCCTTTCGGTAGTACATTTCGAAAGTAACGGCTACTTTCAAGTGCTGCGACAATTTTCTCGAAGATATCCAGCGATTGCTGCAAATTGTCGTGCGAGATAAACGATAAATTGTCCGCCGACGTGTGATATTCATCGTATTCGCCGTAAGGTGTACGAGACAGACTGCCGACTGGTAAGTCGAATCCGGGCGACCCATATTGTCTTTCGTCATACCCGTAGGGTACGAAGTCTCGAATCTCATGCCGAACATTCGATGTGCGCAACACGTACTCCACTACCCGGTCGATTCCGGCACAGCCAGAACGGCTTTTTTTGTAGGTAAATCCGCCCTGATCCGCCAGATTGGACGCGACCAGTCCGTACCGAATATTGCCCACCGCCTTTTCATTTCGGGCGAGCCAGGTAATCGCACCGATCGTCACCGGCAAGAACAGGAATCGATAGGAGTATTTGTGATCGCGGCCTTGCAGACTCTTCGCCAGGTATGCCGCTACCGCTATTCCGGACAGGTTGTCATTGCACAGTGACGGATGGCAAATATGCGTTGAAATCAGTACCTCCTGGCTAGACGTTCCAGGCAGTAAACATTCACCGTAGGACAAACTACCATCCTCGAGCGAACTGTCGATCACCACTTCATAATCGCCGTCCGCAAGCTCAAGCAGTTGCTTGTGTGGTAGACAAAAACCCCAGTTTTCATTGTAATAAGAGGTTCTGTAGGGAATCAGGTCCGGTTGCTCGGGAAGGCTAAAAAGATGAGGCCGCAACTCCTCCAATGACATCGTTCGATTCACCGGAGAACTGTAACTAAGCAAATGCAGGTTATTCTCTTTGAAATCGACAATACGTGCGCCGGTCGCGTCCTTTATGTAGGCATCGCGGACATTCCATTCCTTTGGAACTTGCCAATCCAGCACCTGTGTTCCGGTCGGAACTTCCACAATATCCAGCGGGATGACTTTCTGAAGGCACGCCAGAGATTGGCGTACACCATCTCCCGAAATACTGCGGCAAATTGGAAATAACGCTTCAATGAGTTCCTTCATGATCCCGCTTTTTTGACTGCGTCAAATAACCTCGACGCCCGGTATCAGGACGACGAATTTCCCACCCCAATCTCCGATGTCTGGATATTGCTTGATGATCTCGTCCTTAATATTCCACACAGAAATGACAACGTAGTCAGGCTTCGTCTCTCTGATTTTTTCAGGATCTTCAACAGGGATATGAACGCCTGGCAGAAAATGGTCTTGCTTATGCGGACTCTTATCAACAGCATAGTCGAAGAAGTCATTACCTATGCCACAAAAATTCCACAAGGTATTTCCTTTCGCTGGGGCTCCGTAAGCAACCAGTGACTTACCTTCGTTCTTAGCTTGCACGAGGAACTCAAGGATATTTCTCTTCGTCTGGTTGACCGCTTCTGAAAACGCCTCGTAAGTCTCCATCTTGTGATAGCCATATTCAGACTCCAGCTTACGGACTTCAGCAACGGATGTTTCGATACTTCTATCCGACGCCTCATGACAAAAGAAAACCCGCAATGATCCGCCGAATGTCGGCAGCTGTTGTACGTCAAAAACCCGTAAGCCATGACTGCCAAAAATTTTCTCGATCGCAAGCAATGAAAAGTAAAAGAAGTGCTCATGGTAGATCGTGTCGAATTGATTTTCTTCAGCGAGCCTGAGGAGATGCGGGAACTCAAGCGTCAATACGCCATCTTGCTTGAGGAGAATGCGAAACCCTTCCGCGAAGTCGTTTATGTCCGGGACCTGGGCCAATACATTAGTTCCATTGATCAGATCTGCGTGTTTCCCTTCTGCCGCGAGTTCGTGGGCGAGCGACTCACCAAAGAACTCAGTGATAGTCGGCACGCCCTTTTCACGTGCGACCTCCGCAACGTTTTTAGCCGGTTCGATTCCCTGAATGGGAATGCCTTTCGGAATAAAGTTTTGCAACAGGTAGCCATCATTACTGGCCACCTCGACGACAAGACTGTCTTTATCAAGCTTGAAACGCTCGGTTACCTGATCCACATATTCTGCAGCGTGGTCTAGCCATGTTTGCGAGTAGGAAGAAAAATAGGCGTAGTCGCTGAATATATTCTCTGGCGTCTCGAACACCTCGAGCTGCACCAGGAAGCACTCGTGGCAAACCCTCGCATGCAAGGGATAGAAAGACTCCTGCTGCTGGGTTTGCTCCACTGTAAGAAAGGAATTTGCAAGGGGTGACATACCCAGGTCTGCGAAGGTGTGTCGTAATTCTGTAGCGCAGAACAGGCATTTTGGCTGACTCATTATTTACTCCAGGATCAGTATTTCAATTTGGAAAGCCGATGCCGTCATAGCGTTGCATAGCATCACTATCCAACATTCGACGAGCATCTATCACTAATGGCTGCTTATCCAATTTACCAAGCATGTCGGGCAAGTCGTTAAACAACTCCCACCGCGTCAGAATCAGCAGCACATCAGCATCGGCGATAACGTCGTCGATCGCATCACCGTATACGATACTTTCTGCATCGAACACCTTCTCTGCCTCACTTCTTGCAACAGGGTCGAATGCGTTTACATTGCTTCCCGCAGCAATCAACTCATTAACAATTTTTATTGCCGGCGACTCACGCATATCGTCTGTACCGGGCTTAAAGGCAAGCCCCAGAACCGATA
>JBPCXZ010000303.1:0-3974 GCA_051008055.1 Woeseiaceae bacterium | reverse complement strand
ACGCCACGGCTGTGCTACGCGAATTGGCTCACGCTTCTCGCAGCAACACGTACACCGCACCGGTACCGCCGTCGACCTGACGTGCCGAGACGAACGCCAGCACGACATCCCATTTGCGCAGCCAACGATCTACCCCTTTTTTCAGGACTGGGCCGCGTTCGCCAGAACCGAGGCCCTTACCGTGCACGATGCGTATGCAAAGCTTTTTATTGCTCGCGCAGCGCCGCACAAAACTCTCCAGACGTGGCTTCGCTTCGGCCAGCGTCATGCCGTGCAGATCAATTTCAGCCTGAATGGCGTAACTGCCACGCGTCAACATTCGCATCGTCGTGCGACCGACGGATGCGCGCTTGAAGCGCAAAGCTTCGCCGCTGCTTTCTTCAATATCGTCAATCTCGACGTCAAGACTTTCTTCGAGAGCCGCCTGTTCGTCGGCGCGTGCGAATTTGGCCCTGGGCGTTGGCTTGCGGGCAGGGGGAGGCACACGCTCCTGGGTTTTGAGCGGTTTCGCGTCTGACATCATCCGCTTGAACAGGTTGTCATCTTCGTCAGTCAATGGCATTAGTCCAATTAAGGGCAACTCGAGCTATTGTGTGGCGGGGACATTCAGTATAGTGAGCGCGTCTCTGGTCGCCAATGCAAAGTAGCAGAATAATTGAATGAAAATCCTCGTAAGTAACGACGACGGTTACCTGGCGACAGGAATCAATGCGCTAAGTGATGCATTGGAACAGATTGCCGATATTGTCGTCGTAGCGCCCGACCGAAATCGATCGGCAGCCAGTAATTCATTGACGCTCAGCGACCCGCTGCGAATTTCAAAGACAGGGGAAAATCGCTATCGCGTGAATGGCACACCGTCAGACTGCGTGCATCTTGCATTGACCGGGTTTCTTGAGGATGAGCCGGATCTTGTCGTCTCCGGTGTTAATCACGGCGCTAATCTGGGTGACGACGTTATTTACTCTGGGACCGTTGCCGCGGCGATGGAGGGCCGATTTCTTGGTTTTCCGTCGATCGCCGTCTCGCTGGTTGGCCCTGCGCAAAAACATTTTGATACGGCAGGGCGAGTAGCCGCAGAGTTGGTGCAACGATTGAGTCGGCACACATTGCCGGCGGATTTCATTCTGAATGTCAACGTGCCGGACCGACCGTATGAAGAATTGACCGGTATGAAGGTCACCCGTCTGGGTTTTCGCCATAAGTCTGAGCCGGTTGTTAAATCGGCCGATCCGCATGGCCGTACAATTTACTGGGTTGGCCCGGCCGGACCCGGCCAGGATGCTGGCGAGGGCACTGATTTTCACGCCGTAAATAACGGCGCTGTGGCGATCACGCCGCTCAAAGTTGATCTGACACGACATGCGGCTTTGGCCGAAACTGAGGAGTGGCTACGCGGTGAGTGAAGCGCGCGCAGGTATTCGCGGCATCGGCATGACCTCTGCGCGAACCCGCGATCGCCTGGTGCAACGACTGGTAGATCAGGGCATACGGTCGCCCGACGTGCTTGAGCGCATTCGTAACGTGCCGCGCCATATGTTTGTTGACGAAGCGCTTGCCAGTCGCGCCTATGAAGATACGGCGCTGCCTATTGGCCTGGGCCAGACAATTAGTCAGCCATTCGTTGTCGCGCGCATGACCGAAGCTCTGCTGGCGGATTTTCAGGGAGAGTCGGTTCTGGAAATAGGCACTGGTTGTGGTTATCAGACCACGGTACTGTCTCCATTGGTCAAGAAAATCTACACGGTTGAACGGCTGCCCGAACTGCAGCGCAAGACGCGCGAGCGTCTGCATCAGCTAGGCGTGTACAACGTGCAGTACAAGCCTGGCGACGGTTGGGAAGGCTGGGCAAAGTACGGGCCGTATGACGGCATCATCGTTACCGCGGCCGCGTCGGAGTTACCCGAGAAGCTGCTACAGCAGTTGGCGCCTGGTGGGCGCATGATCATTCCTGTTGGTCCCTCGGGTAAGCAGGACCTGACGATGGTGGTTCGCAGAAGCGACCATTTCGAGCAAGTGTCATTAGGCGCGGTTAGTTTTGTTCCGCTAATACCCGGATGAAAGTTTTCGAGCCCCTTTATGAGCGGGTGCTCAGCTGGTCTCGGCACCGCTATGCCGAGCGTTACCTGGCCGCGATGAGCTTTGCGGAATCGTCGTTCTTCCCGATTCCAGTTGACGTCATGCTGGCACCGATGTGCCTGGCCGAAAGGAGTAAGGCCTGGCGATTCGCGGCCATCGCGACGGTTTTCTCAGTATTGGGTGGAATCGCAGGCTACGTCATCGGCGTGCTGGGGTTCGAGGCGATCGAGCCGTGGCTACGTGATTCGCCGCGTTACTGGGCGGCTTATGAATCAAGTCGCGTCTGGCTGGATCAGTATGGTTTTTGGGTCATCTTTGTCGCTGGTTTTTCGCCAATTCCCTACAAAGTGTTCACGATTGCCGCTGGCGTTGCGGCGCTGAATCCGGCGCTGTTCATCCTTGGCTCGATCATCGGCCGCGGCGCACGTTTCTTTCTGGTCGCCGGGTTAATTGTCTGGGGTGGCGACCGTCTCGAAGATACTTTGCAAAAACATGTCGAGCGCATCGGCTGGGCCGTCGTTGTAGTTGTATTGGCGGTCATCGCCTGGTTCATGGTCCGTGGCTGATGCGCAGTCAGATACTCATTCTGCTTTGTGCATTCGCGTTGCTGGGTGCTTGCAGTTCGGCGTCTTATCGAGACTACCCACCGACGCAGCACATCGTTCGCAGCGGTGAAACATTATTCACAATCGCGTGGCGCTACGGTAAGGATCCAGCAGCCCTGGCTCGCTGGAATAGGCTTGGCGATGGCTCTCTGATTCATCCAGGGCAGGCTATTCGGCTGACACCACCGCCGGCTGGCAGTAGCCAGCAAACCGTGTCATCAGGTAGTACAAAGCGTGCGCCAAAGCCGCTGCCACCGGTGCCGACGCAGCCGTCGCCGCCATGGTCCTGGCCAACGTCTGGCAATGTCAGCGTCAATTTTGGCGGGAAACCGGGTACCGGGACGGGCATTCTGATCGACGGCAAGGCGGGGCAACCGGTACGCGCCGCGGCTTCCGGCTCAGTTGTGTATGCCGGCAGTGGACTGATCGGCTACGGTCAGCTTATTATTCTTAAACATAACGACACCTACCTGAGTGCCTACGGGTACAACGCGTCGCTGCTGGTGCAAGAAGGCGAAAAAATAAACAAAGGCCAGCGCATAGCGACCATGGGTGAGGGGCCGGAACGCAAGCCGCGACTGCATTTCGAAATCAGGCGCAACGGCACGCCGGTTAACCCGCGACAATTTTTGCCTGCGAGATAACGCGACTACCGCCTGATCAGAAGTACTGCCGCCTGGCGTCACAGGGGAGAAGGCTGTGCAACACGACCAGAAAGGCGTTGTCGCAAAGAAGTCGCTCGATGCGACGCGCATTTATCTCAGCGAGATCGGTATCTCGCCACTGTTGACTGCGGACGAGGAAAAACACTACTCGCGTCTCGCACAAAACGGGGATGAAAGCGCGCGCCACCGCATGATAGAAAGCAATTTGCGGCTGGTCGTCAAGATTGCGCGCCGTTATCTGAATCGTGGTCTGCCATTGCTGGACCTGATTGAGGAAGGCAATCTTGGTTTAATTCATGCGGTTGAGAAATTCGACCCGGAGCGCGGCTTTCGATTCTCTACCTATGCCACCTGGTGGATTCGACAAACGATTGAACGAGCGATCATGAACCAGTCAGGCACCGTGCGGTTGCCGATTCATATCATTAAGGACATCAACTCCTGTTTGCGTGCCGCGCGCCACCTGCGTCAGGAATTCGACAAGGAGCCCTCTACGGCTGAGATCGCAGAGCATATGGAGCGTGAGGTCGAAGATGTCGAGCGACTAATGGCACTGCACAACCGTGTAACCATTCGGGCCGGAAGCTCAGATGATGAAACGGCACCGATCGATCGCTTGCAAGCA
>JBPCXZ010000302.1:0-3858 GCA_051008055.1 Woeseiaceae bacterium | reverse complement strand
GCGGATCACGGAATTGCTTTCGCGGTAGATCAGGAACGGCGATTTGCGTTCCAAAACGACGTTCAGGATAGCGGTCCAGATTGTCAGGAGGTTTTCCAGGTCCCAGGCAAGTTCTTCCGCACTGCGGTCGATACCCGCCGTACGCAGAATGACGCTCATGCCTTTCGGGATTTCGATGTTGTTCAACGACTCGCGCGCAAGGTCCCGATCCTGTCCGACGATTCGGCGTGATACGCCGCCCGACCGTGCTTTGTTAGGTTTGAGTACGATGAACCGGCCGGCCAGGCTAACGAAAGTGGTCAGCGCCGCACCCTTATTGCCACGTTCTTCCTTGTCGATCTGCACGACAATATCCTGACCTTCTTTCAGGACTTCGCGGATATTCGGTTTGCCGGAATCGACTTGCTTGACGAAATACTCGCTGGATATTTCTTTGAGAGGCAAAAAGCCGTGGCGCTCAGCGCCAAAATCTACGAATGCCGCTTCGAGGCTGGGCTCGATGCGGGTAATCTTTCCTTTATAGATGTTTGCTTTTTTGCGTTCGCCTGCAGGTAATTCGATATTTAGGTCATAGAGGCGTTGGCCATCGACCATCGCCATGCGCAACTCTTCTTCTTGAGTTGCATTGATTAACATTCTTTTCATGATGCCCTACTTGATAAGTTAGGGAGGGCAGGTGAGCAGAGCGAAGTGCCAGGGGGCGTGCGCAGGGTGACTCGCACAGCAACAAGTGACGCAAAATTGCGTCGGCTGCACGGTTAAGAACCTCGAATTGGGTCTGATTCCCTTGGATCAGTGCCCGTAAAAAATTCAGCATGTTTTCCCTGCGGCTGGGCCGCTTTGGCGGTCGCTATTCTTTCAAGCTCGCTGCCATCCAGGTAGGCCTCGCATTGCGAAGCCAAAAAATAAATCTTTAAATAGTGTCTAATACCGCCGCGGTCATTCCAGAGGGGATAGCCGCTTCGGCCGCGTGGGCGCCGTACCTATAAGGATCGGACCTCACTGCGGGCTAATATAACACACCCCCTACTTCCATCAAGTTATTGATCATGCAGCAAAATCCTAAGCAGACAGAGGGCCCGAAGAGCAAGGTTCGCAAGGTTCGGATCGATTCTGAGCAGGCAGGCCAGCGTATCGACAATTTCCTGCGACGCGAGCTCCCCGGCGTACCAAAGGGCAGAATTTACCGCCTGCTCAGGCGCGGCGAGGTCAGGGTCAACGGCGGCAGAATTCGAGCCGAGTACAAGTTGCAGGCCGGAGACGAGGTACGCATTCCGCCCGCCCGGGTGCGGGCAGAAGGCGCGCCGCCGAGCGAAAAGCTCGCGGCCGCATTAACCGACAAGATCCTGTTTGAGGACAAGCGGCTGCTGGTTATCGACAAGCCGTCAGGTATAGCTGTGCATGGTGGTAGCGGTGTCAGCCACGGCGTCGTCGAGCTACTGCGACATGCTCGACCGGAGTTGAAAGATCTGTCGCTCGTGCACCGGCTGGATCGTGAGACGTCCGGCTGTCTTGTATTGGCCAAACGGCGCAGCGCACTGCGTGAATTGCACGAGCGGTTCCGCGAGGGCATGGTCGAGAAGAACTATCTGGGCCTCGCCGTCGGCGACTGGCAATTGGGTGAGCAGTTGATCGACGAACCGTTATTCGTGCAGAACCGTAAGGGTGGCGAGCGTCACGTTATTGTCAGCCGCGAAGGTAAGCCAGCACAGACTCGGGTGCAGCTGTCGCGCAAGCACGGCAAATACAGTCTGTTGCAATGTTCCCCGGTAACTGGTCGCACGCATCAGATCCGTGTGCATCTTGAGCACTACGATCATCCATTGCTCGGCGATGAGCGTTACGGTGAAGGTGAGGAGAATCGTGCTGCGAAGAAGCTCGGCCTGAAACGGTTGTTTCTGCACGCTCAGTCGATCGCATTCCCGGACAGCAGCGGCAACGAAGCACATTTTACGTCACCGCTTGCTGACGATCTTGAGCAATTCCTGGCGCGCATTGCCAAGAACAAACGTCAAGGCAGCAAGTAACCTAATTCAAGAAGACGGCCGGCGACCCAGATCATCGGCAATCCGATCAGCGCTGTCGGGTCGTCGGTATCAACAGATTCAAACAACACGAATCCGGCGCCTTCAATCTTGAAGCTGCCGGCACAATCGTATGGCTCGTCATGGCGCAGATAGATTTCAGCCAGGCGGCGATCGAAATCCCGAAATCGGACTTTGGTTTGGTCGACATGTTCGTGCCGTGTCTTGCCGACCGGATCCAGAATGCAGACAGCGGTCAGAAAAGTGACCGTCTTGCCGGACGCGGCAAGTAATTGTTCTACAGCTCGCTGGTGCTCGCCAGGTTTGCCGAGCACCTGGTCGTCCAGCACCGCCAGCTGATCGGCCCCAATCACCAGCGCATTTCGAGCATTGATCGATACAGCTTCCGCCTTCTTGCGGGCTAGTTGGCTTGCCAGATCCTGCGGCGCAAGTTCGTCTGTATTAGCCTCATCAACATTGGGCGACACCGCCTCATAGCTGTCCAGGAAACGATCCAACAGGCCGCGCCGGTAGCGGGAAGAGGAGGCCAGAAATATTGGGGGCGATGAAGGATTTTGCATAAAATCAAAAACTTGGCTGCGGAACACGGCAGTTTACTCGGTCTAAATCGCGAAGCGGATTTTTTCCGAGGCCCGGGCTTTGACAGCAGCCTCTAGGCTCCTTATTATGCGCGCGCCATGGGCAATCCGCTGCATCAGCGCAGGACACCGCAAGAATTCGCGGAAGAAGCGCAAGTAACTGAAATATCAGGTAAAATTGGTGACTTCGGGCGTTTGGCCGAGATTGTCGAGGCGGATATTTCAGCGCTGGAAGCTGATAAGATTCCGCCAGCCTGGCGCGATCGACTTGTTACCGGTGAGCTTAGATTCCAGTTTTTGGATGCGCACAGCCGGTTGCCGGCGCTTGCAGGGCAATTGTCGGCGACGATTGATGCGGTATGCCAACGTTGTCTGGCGCCGTTTGAATTGCCACTGGCAACGAGCTTGCACTTGTTGTTCAGCGGTGACAACGCGGTTGAGAAAGACGGCGAAGAGTACGAAGTCTGGGAGCTCGAGGACGAGGAATTATTGATCGCTGAGCTTGTGGAAGAAGCATTGATTATGACGATACCGTTCGTAGCGATGCACGAAGGTGATGCCGAATGTGCGGCGCAGGATGCGCCTGGCGAATCCGCGGAAAAAATGACGTTGCCATTTGCTAATTTGAAGCAGCAGATGGAACAGGAAAACTAGATTTAACGATAGCGCATGGCGCTGTTGTTCGAGGAGAAGAAAATGGCTGTTCAAAAAAGTCGCAGGACCCCATCAACTCGTGGTGCACGTCGTGCCCATGACAAATTGAAAAAACCTTCTGTGTCGGTTGATCCGACTTCTGGCGAAACGCATCTTCGGCATCGCGTAACGGCGGACGGATTCTACCGTGGTGTGCAGGTTGTCGAGCAGCCGGAAATTCTCGACGAAGACGACGAGTAACACCCCAAGCTAACCAGGTCGGCATTCGCTGACCTGCTGTTTGTGGCGACCAAGTCAATAATATCCCTGGATGCGATGAGCGGCGACCTTGGCGCCGAGGTTGTCGTGCGGGCGGCGAATGCTGTACTTGAAAAGCACGCCAATCTCGAGCTGATCCTGGTCGGCGACGAGAACGAGTTACGAGACCTCGTGACACGAATCAGCGGCAACGAACCGCGCTTGTCGATAGTGCACGCCAGTGAAGTCGTTGAAATGTCAGAATCACCAGTTGATGCCTTGCGCAAGAAGAAAGACTCTTCGATGCGGGTCGCAATAAACCTGGTCAAAGACGGCACAGCTGA
>JBPCXZ010000301.1:0-2903 GCA_051008055.1 Woeseiaceae bacterium | reverse complement strand
CGAGGTCGCGGCCCAACTCTTCGTCCGCCCGTACGTGTTCCGGGGTTGGTTCGGGGCCTTCAACTTCATCCTCGAGCGCTTCGAAAACGCCTGGCCGGCTTTTGCGCAGGAGCCCAAGGGCAGCGTTTATAGCAATGCGGTGAATCCAGGTATCGAGTCGCGCTGAGCGATCATACTGGTGGCGCTTGTTCCAGGCGTTCAGCAGGGCATCCTGCACGGCGTCTTCAGCCAGGTCGCGGTTACGCGTGATTTTCAGGCACGCCGAATACCAGCGATCCGAACGGGTCGAGATCACCTCATGAAATTCCGCCTGGGTGGGCGGGCCCTGTCTGTTTAAAACTGCCACCATCCCATATTGGATGTCCCGACCCGAAAAATGGTTAGCTTAGTTTTGGCACTGCGCTACGAATGAGTCTGAGAAGTTCCAGCGGCGGTTAGTCTCTGTAGTTGCATACTCCCTGTGTGAGAGGCTGCCGCCGCGCTTCTTGAGCCAGGACACGATGAGGTCCCTGTTCATGCGTCCGTCGGTTTCGAACTGGAAACCGCCTGCGGGCATGCCCGGGGTAAGAATGCCGTCACCCAGCGTCGCAAGAAAGTCATTTGACGAAATTCGAATACGATCGTCGTCCTGAATCTCGCGGCCGTCATTCAGGACCATTTTTACCGTTGGATCGCCGGCAACACAGTCAACGTAGACCTGCATGCCTGAGAAGCCGGCGCGCCGACCTGTTCTGGGAACCTGCGCCTCCATGATGCGTCGCAGGTCGGCGCCGGAAACATCGAGAATCACAACCTGGTTATCAAATGGCGATATCTGGTAAATGTCGCCATAGGTGAGCGGGCCGGCCTGCAGGTCCGCACGAATTCCACCTGACGTATTGTGGATCGAAATATCCGCGTCAGTCTCTTGAAGAATCGCGTCCGTGAACAGTCTTGCGATCGGTGACTCCGGCGTGTTGTCACGCAGGAACGGTGTTTCCAGGACAATACCGAGCGGCTCCGACTTGATGGCCTCTGTATGCGCGATCGCTTCGTCAATGATCGCCTGAACCTCGGCGGTTGGTCGAACCACGACCCCTTCGTAGACCGGCAGTTCGACGATGGCCGGGTCGCGCTCGCTCCATTCGCACTCGCCGGTTTCGCGATTGTGTGCCGGACAATTCAGCTGTGGCGGGAAAATTCTGCGTTCCAGAATCTCGCCAGATGATGCATCTACGGTGAAATCGACGCGATGAAATGCGTGGGTATTTGAGAAACCAGAGGTAACGGCAATACCGTTGACGAAGTGCGCGATGCCATCATGTTCATGACCCGCGACTATCAGGTCCACCAGCCCCTTCGGTATTGCTCTGGCCACTCGCATAATTTCGGCGTTGGAACGGCACGATGACGCGTCGTACGGATCGTCAAACTCGGTGCACCCGCCACCGGCATGTGCAGTAACGATAACGATATCTGCGCCATCTGCGCGGAGTTGGGTCGCTTCGCGAATTGTTGCGTCTGCCAGAGGTGAAATTTCAAGGCCGACGGTATTTGATGTGGCTGTGACCTGCAGCATATGGGCCGTTACGAGACCGACTATGCCGACTTTGAAGCCAGCGGTCTCAACCATGACGCTGGGGGTCACGTTGTCCCATTCGACGGGGTTGCCGGTACTGCTGCTGACGATATTGGCGGCGAGAACCGGAAACTCGGATTCAATGGCCCGTTGTTTCAGTGCACCACGCGGATCCTCGTCGTCATTGGAAGGAACTGAACTCTCGCCAACCGGGCCGAAATCGAACTCGTGATTTCCGATCGTTACCGCTGTGTATCCCATCGCGTTGTAGGCTTGAACGACGCTTTCGCCTTCGACGAGGTTGGATTCGAGCGTGCCCTGCCACATGTCGCCTGCATCGATGAGCAATACGGCACCGTCATCAGCGCGCGCCGCGCGGGTTGCCGCGACGTATCCCGAGAACGTGCCAAGCCCACCCTTTCTTGGTCCCGGCAGAAGATCGCCGTGGACGTCATTCGTGCCTATGACGGTGATGATGACTGCGTCGCGATCAGACGCAATCTGGTCGCTTTGCCCCGCGCAGGCGCTTAGAAACAGGAATAATATCAGACCGTAAGTTTTCTTCATTTGGACAGTCTATCTCGGTGTAGACGCAGAAGTGAATATCTGCAAAGCTGCGCCGAAATATCGCCAAAGTACGACAGGACCCAGTCGCATGAATACCGTAAAAAAACCCCCGATGATTTCAATTGGACCGCGTGTGAGAAAGTCGCCGTTTTTTGATGCGACTGTCCGCGACGGCGCCGAGGCGTTTACGGTCTACAACCACACGTACATGGCGACGTCCTATGGCGACAATGTTCGCGACTACTGGAGCCTGGTCCAGGATGTGACCTTGTGGGACGTTACCTGCCAGCGCCAAATACAGATCACTGGACCGGATGCTTATAAACTAATCGAGTTTCTTACGCCCAGAGACATGTCCGGCTGCGAAGTCGGCATGGGCCAGTACATCCTGCTGACCGACGAGGACGGCGGTATCGTCAACGATGCTGTGATGTTGCGCATCGAAGAAAACGAGTACTGGATCTCCCCTGGCGACGGTGACGTGATCTGGTGGATTAAGGGGGTAGTGGTTAACAGTGGTTTCGACGTCAAAGTCGTGGATCCAAACTATTCACCATTGCAGTTGCAGGGCCCAAAGGCTCCGCACGTAGCCTATGAGCTATTCGGCGATTGGGCGCTTGACCTAAAATATTATCGTCTGCAAAAGACTGAGTTGGATGGTATCCCATTGGTTGTCTCGCGGACCGGCTGGAGTGGAGAATACTGTTATGAGATCTACCTGCTGGACGGGCAATACGGTTCCCAGCTTTGGGATCACATCATGCAGGTTGGCGAGAAG
>JBPCXZ010000300.1:0-10487 GCA_051008055.1 Woeseiaceae bacterium | reverse complement strand
AATCCAGGTGCAGGTACGCTTGGGCTTGACGGCGAGATGATCGACCGGCCACATCTATTACAGGCCCAGCGACTGCTGGATAGGAAAAAAGCAAAATGAGTGAGATTCACCCGGTCAGTGCCGCCGTTGCGGAGCACGCGCTAATTGATAAGACAACGTACGAAGAGATGTACGCGCGTTCGATTGATGCGAACGAAGAGTTTTGGTCGGAGCAAGGCGAGCGACTGACGTGGATCAAGCCTTTCACCAAAGTGAAAGACGTCAGCTTTGCGAAAGACGATTTACATATACGCTGGTATTACGACGGCACGCTGAATGCTTGCTACAACTGCGTTGACCGGCATCTCGACAGCAAGGCCGATGATGTTGCAATCATTTGGGAAGGCGACGATCCGGACCGCGACCTCAGCATCACCTACGCGGATCTGCACGCGAGGGTCTGCAAGTTTGCGAACTCCCTGAAAGAACTCGGCGCGAAAAAGGGCGATCGCATCACTATCTACATGCCGATGATTCCAGAAGCGGCTGTCGCGATGCTCGCGTGTGCACGAATCGGCGCTGTGCACTCCGTGGTGTTCGGCGGCTTTTCACCGGACGCACTCGCAGGTCGAATTCACGATTGCGATTCGAATATTGTCATCACGGCTGACGAAGGTGTGCGCGGCGGCAAGACAATTCCATTGAAGGCCAATGTTGACGCAGCGGCTGCAAGGCCGAATGTTACTTCGCTTGAGAAAGTCCTGGTGGTCCGGAATACGGGCAACGATATTGACTGGGTTGAAAATCGGGATGCGTGGCTGCACGAACTGGAAGCAAGTGTCGAAGCAGACTGTCCGTGCGAGGAAATGGCTGCTGAAGACCCGTTGTTTATTTTGTACACGTCGGGATCCACCGGCAAACCAAAAGGGGTGTTGCATACCACGGGTGGTTACCTGGTATATGCGGCGCTGACGCACGAGTACGTGTTCGATTATCACCCGGGCGATATTTACTGGTGTACGGCTGATGTGGGCTGGGTGACAGGTCACAGCTATATCGTGTACGGGCCATTGGCGAACGGTGCGGTCACGCTGATGTTTGAAGGTGTGCCTAACTACCCGAACTCGTCACGTTTCTGGCAAGTTTGCGACAAGCACAACGTCAACATTTGCTATACCGCCCCAACAGCGATTCGTGCCCTAATGCGCGAAGGCGATGAGCCGGTACAAAAGACCTCAAGAAAAAGCCTGCGCTTGCTCGGGTCGGTTGGCGAGCCGATCAATCCTGAAGCGTGGGAGTGGTATTACCGTGTGGTTGGCGACTCGCGCTGTCCAATCGTTGATACCTGGTGGCAAACCGAAACGGGTGGCATCCTGATTAGTCCGCTGCCTGGCGCGACCGACCTTAAACCCGGCTCTGCCAGCACTCCTCTCTTTGGTATAAAGCCGGCAATTGTTGATGGTGAAGGTAACGTGCTCGACGGTGCGGTAGAAGGCGTGCTGATCATGACGGATAGCTGGCCAGGTCAAATGCGCTCAATTTATGGCGATCACCAACGGTTCGTTGATACTTATTTTTCAACCTTTGACGGGGCGTACTTCACAGGCGACGGCGCCCGTCGTGATGAGGATGGCTATTACTGGATCACCGGACGTGTTGACGATGTGCTGAATGTATCGGGGCATCGCATGGGAACGGCCGAAATAGAAAGCGCGTTAGTTGCGCACCATGATGTTGCCGAAGCAGCCGTGGTCGGATATCCGCACGACATAAAGGGGCAGGGTATCTACGCTTACGTCACTTTGATGGAAGGTGTGCTATCCAGTGACGATTTGCGGGACGAACTGCAAAAATGGGTGCGAAAAGAGATCGGCCCAATTGCAAAACCCGATTTGGTCCAATGGGCGCCAGGGCTTCCCAAGACGCGTTCGGGCAAGATCATGCGACGCATTTTGCGCAAGGTAGCAGCTGATGACTTTGCTGAACTCGGTGATACGTCGACGCTGGCAGACCCTGCCGTGGTGGAGGATTTAATCGCGAACAGGCAAAACCGCAGCGCGTAGTTGAGCGTACCGCGGGTCTAGGTGTTACTGGCCTTCGACTTTCTCAACGGGTTCGACCTCGATCAGGTCGTCAGGTTCGAACGGAGAGTCGTTCATCGCCTCAAGCTCGGCAGAGATTTCCGGATCGATCTCAAAATCGCGTGCCGGGTTGTAGTCCGTCTCGGTCAGAATGACTGTTTCTTTGAGGTTCTCATCAACACCGCCAAGGCGTTTATACTCGGCAATCTGGCGTTCATAGGCATGTACGAATTCTTCTGCATACATTTGCGGGAATCTACCGCCGCCTTTTTCCGTAATGATCGGGTACAGATCAGCGAACATGTTCCAGTACTTGTATTTGTTCGTGAGCTTGCCAAAAAAGCCAGTGCCTAAAGTTCGGTCGAAACCATCTTGTAATTCGGCAGGATCGAATCGGTCCGCAAACTCCAGGAAAGCATTGTTCATGGCATCCAGAAAAGCGTCCTGGTGGAACAACAGATCCCTGCAAACTTCACGCACAGAATCCTTCGGTCCGAGGTATTCACCTTCCTTGCCGATCAGCATCTGCAGCATTGAGTCTTTGCTGTTGGCTGACAGTTTTAACGGGTTGTTATGGCGTGGGAGTACAGTGGTTTGATCCAGGCGAAACGCGTTTTTCAGATTGGCGCGGCTGGCCAGCAATTGAGTAGAACCTTCGACAAATTCACGCAGGACTTCGCCGGCGTTGCGCATGACCTCATTCATGTCGGCCTGCGCGTTTAGGTCGGAGCGATTGAAGCCCATGCCGCCAAGGAATGCATCGATAAGTTCATTTTCGTCCAGTCCGGCTTCAGACAATGGTGCAGCGGTTTTTTTGACCTCGACCTCAATGTCGGGAGCTGGCGGCTCGATTGGGGCGATATCGTCGTCCTGAGCCACGTCAGTCTTGTCATGGTCACCGAAGAGTGCCGACTGAAATTCGTCGTCGCCCGTCAGCGCTTCCTCATCAAGTAACAGCAGACCGGTCTTCATGGCGTCCTCGTCGACCATAGACCCGGCATGGTCCGCAACGGACGATGCTGGTTCGTCCAGCGGCATTACGATGCTCTCGCCGCCTTCAACGGTGACATTGATGACAAAATCGCCGAAACGAATCACATCACCGTTGAAAAGGCGCCGCGGATTGCCCTTGCCCAGCGGTTCACAATCACCGTTGACAAAAACACCGTTCGAACTGGTGTCGGCCAGGTAGTAGGCGCCGCCTTTAAAGTCGACGGTTGCATGCTTGCCTGAGATATAGCGATCGGGGTCGGGCAATATCCAGTCGCTCTGCAATGAACGACCAATTGTGCCGCCTTCTTCGCCGAATTCGCGCACGGCGTTGTCGCCGACGATGTCGCGATGCTCACTAACGATTTCGAGTTTAAGTGCCATGACACCCGAATGATGCAGAGAATCAAGGGCATACGCTGCAACGCAGTTCACATAATAAGAATTGTCGTCAGCATCGCTGGCTCCTTTTATGAGTAAAAAAGACCATATAAGGCAATCACGGCTAGGTAAGAGATTATTGCGCCAAGCGCTTACTATTTAGTTAAACTACGCGACCTTCGAGGGGGGTAGCTGTGGCAGACAAGAATCTCTTCAGAGTCGTATTTATGAGCCAGGGGCAGATTTACGAGATCTATGCCCGTGAGGTTGGCCATGGCGATATGTTCGGATTTGTGGCTGTTGAGAAGCTGGTATTTGGCGAACGCACTACGGTTGTTGTCGACCCGTCCGAGGAAAAGATTAAATCGGAGTTCGAACACGTAACTCGCACTTATTTACCGATGCATTCCATCGTGCGTATCGATGAAGTCGATAAACAAGGCGCGGCCAAGATCTCAAAAATGGACGGAAATGTTACCCAGTTTCCGATGCCAATCTATTCGCCAGGGGATCAGAAACCCTGATGCTTGAGTTGCCCGGACAGCCAGCGCTGTCAGACTTCCGTCTCGCGAAGCTACGCGATGCCCTGCAAAAAATTGAGCCACGAGTAAAGTCGGTATCGGCGCGTTTCAGTTACTTCGTGGCCGAAACTCCTGCCACTAAAATCAGCAACGAACACAAGAAGCGCCTGGAAGCCTTGCTGCTGTCCGGCGATAAAGCGGGCACTCTGGCTAAACGTGCTCACACCGTCTATGTCTTGCCCAGGCCGGGGACTATTTCGCCATGGTCGAGCAAGGCGACTGACATAGCTCGCGCATGCAGTCTCGACTCGGTTGATCGTATCGAGCGTGGCATCTGCTACGGCTTGCAGTTTACAGGCAAGCTTGGAGATGAGGAGATCGCGCAGCTTAATCCGCTGTTGCACGACCGCATGACGGAGGCGGTTTTTGCAAAGGGTGAAGATGCGGCGGCACTGTTTGAGGAGCATGAGCCGCAGCCGGTTGCTACCGTGCCGTTAATGAAAGATGGCAAGGAAGCGCTTGAAAAATCCAATGTCGAACTTGGACTCGCACTAGCCAACGAGGAAATCGACTATCTCGTCGAGGCCTATCAGGCATTGCAGCGGGATCCGACGGATGCTGAACTAATGATGTTCGCCCAGGCGAATTCAGAACACTGTCGGCACAAGATTTTTAACGCCGATTGGGTGATTGACGGTGAAGCGCAGGAAGAACAGCTATTCGGCATGATCCGGTCAACTACGGCGGCCAGTCCAGACGGAGTTATATCCGCCTATTCTGATAACGCGGCCGTAATCGAAGGCTGGCCAGGATCACGATTGATGCCGGCGAGCTCAGATCGCGAATACCAGTACGGCGAAGAGCCAGTGCAGATTCTGATGAAAGTCGAGACGCACAATCACCCGACCGCCATATCCCCGTTTCCGGGCGCGGCGACGGGTTCAGGGGGTGAGATTCGCGACGAGGGAGCCACAGGGCTTGGCGCCAAACCCAAAGCAGGGCTGACCGGCTTTTCTGTCTCGCACTTAAGAATTCCGGGGTTCGAACAACCTTGGGAGATTGATTTTCCACATCCTGATCGAATGGCGACGCCACTGGAGATCATGCTGGAAGGCCCGATTGGCGGCGCTGCCTTTAATAATGAATTCGGGCGTCCCAACTTGCTCGGCTATTTTCGAACCTACGAAACGCGTCTGCCCGGTCTTGAAGACAATGAGATCCGCGGCTATCACAAGCCCATTATGATCGCGGGTGGAGTGGGCAATGTTCGCGACGAGCACGCCAGGAAAAAGGATATCCCGGCCGGTGCCAAGATCGTCATCATAGGCGGTCCTGCCATGTTGATCGGTCTGGGCGGCGGCGCAGCGTCGAGTCTTTCGAGTGGCAGCAGCAGCGAGGATCTTGATTTCGCGTCGGTGCAACGCGGCAACCCGGAAATGCAGCGCAGAGCCCAGGAAGTGATCGACCGTTGCTGGCAGATGGGCGACAAGAACCCGATTTTGCTGATTCACGATGTTGGTGCAGGTGGACTGTCAAACGCAGTTCCGGAAGCAGTCGACCACAGCAAACACGGCGCTGAAATCGAGCTACGCAATGTTGCGAATCTCGAACGCGGCATGTCGCCGATGGCGATCTGGTGCAACGAAGCGCAGGAACGCTACGTGCTCATTATCGATGCTGACGATATCGAAGACTTCGAAGAAATTTGTGACCGCGAACGCTGCCCGTTGTCGATAATTGGCACGTTGACTGAAGACGAGCGTCTGCTGGTTAACGATATAGAGCATGGCAATCAGCCGGTCGACATGCCGATGTCCCTGCTGTTTGGTAATACTCCTAAAATGTCGCGCGACGTATCGCGCAAGCAGCAGCCAGAACCGGTGCTGGATCTAAGCGGCATAAGTCTCGTTGATGCGCTGCCGCGCGTTTTGCGATTTCCAGCCGTTGCGGACAAGTCTTTCCTGATTCATATCGCAGATCGGACTGTTGGTGGTCTAAGTGTGCGCGATCAACTAGTAGGTCCATGGCAGGTCCCTGTCAGCGATGTCGCTATCACCGCGACGGGTCATACGGGTTACACCGGTGAAGCGATGTCGATGGGCGAACGGACGCCCCTGGCCGCGCTAAATGCGCCGGCATCCGGTCGCATGGCTGTGGCGGAAGCGATTACGAATATTGCCGCGGCGCCTATCGAAGACATACGCAAGATTCGTCTGTCGGCCAACTGGATGGCGGCAAGCGGGCACCCGGGCGAAGAGGCCAACCTGTTTGACACGGTGAAAGCGGTAGCGCATGAATTGTGTCGCGACTTAGGGATCGCGATACCCGTCGGCAAAGACTCTTTGTCTTTAAAGACACGTTGGCAGGAGAATGAGGCGGAATACGAAGTTGTGGCCCCGGTCTCGCTGATTGTGTCGGCATTTGCACCGACCACGGATGTGCGCCAGCACCTGACGCCTGAGTTAAGAGTTACCGAAGAATCCAGTTACTTGTTGCTGCTTGATCTGGGTGGCAGTAAGAATCGCATGGGCGGCTCGTGTCTTGCACAAGCGTTCGGTCGCGCTGGCGGCGCGACGCCAGATTTGGACAATCCTGAACTACTGAAAGGCTTTTTCGCCGCAATCCAGGAGCTCAACGAGCGAGATATGCTGCTTGCGTATCACGATCGTAGCGACGGTGGCTTGCTCACCACGCTTGCGGAGATGATGTTTGCCAGTCGTTTAGGGCTCAGTCTGCAGTTGGAAGGGTCGGACGAAGAGATCTTGCGACAACTCTTTTGCGAAGAGTTGGGCGCGGTGATACAGGTTGAGAAAAACAAGCTGCCGCAAGTACAAATGGTCCTGGATCGGACCGGCGCTACTGCCAAGGCTATCGGCCGCGTTGAGAACGACAATTCAGTGCTGAGTGTGCGGCGCGGCGATGATTTGCTCGTACAGATTGATCGCGCATCAATGCAGCGCAGCTGGTCGGAAACCAGTTACAAAATTCAGGCGCTGCGCGACAACCCTGCTACGGCCAAGGAAGAGTACGACCGAATACTGGACGATAAGGATCCGGGCTTGAATGCGGTTCTGCACTTTAACCCTGCGGATGACATCACAAGACCTTACCGCGGTACGGTTGGCCCCCGGGTAGCGGTACTGCGTGAACAGGGTGTTAACAGTCAGTACGAAATGGCTGCAGCGTTCCTGCGTGCCGGATTCACAGCCGTTGATGTTCATATGAGTGACCTGCATGAAGGGCGCGACAATCTTGCGAATTATCACGGTGTTGTGGCGTGCGGCGGATTCTCGTTTGGTGATGTGCTCGGTGCCGGTGGCGGTTGGGCTAAATCGATTCTCTATCACGAACAAACGCGCGATCAGTTCGCCGAATTTTTTCAGCGGAACGACACCTTCACACTCGGGGTCTGCAATGGCTGCCAGATGTTGTCCCATCTGCGTGAGCTGATTCCCGGAACGGATGGTTGGCCGCGATTTCTGCGCAACAAGTCCGAGCAGTTCGAGGCACGATTAAGCCTGGTCGAAATTCTCGAGAGTCCGTCCTTGTTTCTCGAAGGCATGGCTGGGTCGCGTATGCCGATTGCTACATCGCACGGTGAAGGCCGCGTAGTGTTTGCCAACGAAGCGGATCGTTATTCGGTGTCACACATGATTGCGGCGAGATACGTGGATAACTATGGCGATGTAGCGGACCAGTACCCGGCGAATCCGAACGGTTCGCACGACGGCATTTGTGCATTGTCGAATGAAGACGGGCGGGTAACCATCATCATGCCGCACCCTGAACGGGTCGCGCGTACGGTTCAGAATTCCTGGCACCCGGAAGGATGGGGTGAAGATGGTCCCTGGATGCGCATGTTCCGCAATGCCAGAGTCGCTATCGGCTAGGCTTGCTAGGCTGTTGACTGAAAATCGTCGTTGTCGCCCTCGACGAAAAACTGCCGCACTTTTATGGCCCGGGTCAGCTTGCCGCGCCTGACGAAGCACTGATAGAACATATCTTTCAAAATCTCGAGCAAAATGCCTGCCTGGGCGCGATTTAGTAATGGCAAGTCCTGCTCCGCCTCTGCTTCAAACAGGATGGCCTGGATCGGGTCAAAAGCCTCATCATCGATACCGGCGATGTCTTTTGCCACCATGACCTCGTCGAAAGCTTGTAATTTTCCGCCTTCACCTAATGCATCGAATGCACTTGCTGCGGCACGCCGGCACATCGATGCAAAAGCATTGAAGCTATGGTTTGAATAACAAGCCAGCGCCTCGCGAAACAGGATCTCCGTATCGTCAGGCAAATAAGAAAACGAAAATTTTTCTTTGGGTCGTTCCAGTTCGGTGTAATTGCGGGCGAGTTCCACGCGGCCGTCCTTGTAAGCGCGAATAGTGAAGCGAAGAAATACAGGTGATTTGCAGGCATCGCATTGAAAAACGAGGCCAATATGGCGCGGTTTATTGCGAATAAGATTGTCGGTTAGCGGGATGGATTGCGGGCTCATATTGGCGTAGACGCCGCAGTGTGGGCATTCCAGCCCGAGCTGCTCGCCGCCATCGATCAGAAGACCCTGATCCTTGTCCAGACTGATGCTCATATTCGCTCTAAATCAACTGCTTGGCTCAGTATGCACCAAGCGCGCGTGCCTTCTGTAGGTGATTAACATAATCCCGGAATCATTCTTAATTGAGACCCCAGTCGCCGACCGCCTCACGTGCCTGTTCATTTACCGGTCGAGCGATCAGGGCATCGCGACTAAGGGTTACCTGGAATCGGGCCCCGTCGGCGAGCGGCAGGTAAGTTGCGGTGCCGTAAAATGCGTCTATGCCGGGCGTGTAACGCGGATATTCGCGCGCGAGGCTCCAAAAATCGAGCGGTCGTTCTTTGGCAAGTGAATGCACCGTGCGTGCTTCCGTGCGTTCCCGTTCGATATTGGAATAACGTCCACTCAGGCGCTCGAGTTGGTAAATCGGGTCGAGTCCCAAAATGGTCGCCGGTGGTTCCCAGGTCAGGACTCGTGCGTCGAGCTGCCACTCGTCACCACGGATAGGCAGCATTCTGTCGAGCTGGCCATCAAGCATCAGTCGCGCCGTAAACTCGTCTTCACCGTCCTGGGTAAACTCGATGATTGCGACGTGTTGCTCAGCGGTGAGACGCTGATAGCCGAGATAACTCATGCAGAGCATCACTGCAGCGACGCCCAGCGCTGCTGAAAAGCCACCGAAAGCAACTGAACCTGTTGCTCGTACGATGTGCCCCTTACGCAGCTGGCCGAGCGTTGCTCGAAGCAGCAACGCACCGAGGACCGTGAAAACTGCGGCTGCTGCAATAAGCACGATCATCGATATCTCCTAGGCATCAAGGCGCTTGTATTTAATCCGATGCGGATTATTGGCGTCGTCGCCAAGCCTGCGCTTACGATCCTCTTCATAGTCCGCATAGTTGCCAGCAAACCAACTCACTACTGAGTCTCCTTCAAACGCGAGAATATGCGTAGCAATACGGTCTAAAAACCAGCGGTCATGCGAGATAACGATGGCTGAGCCGGGAAATTCAAGCAAGGCTTCTTCAAGCGCGCGCAGTGTTTCGACATCGAGATCATTGGTCGGCTCATCAAGCAGCAGTAGGTTGCCGCCGGCCTTGAGCATTTTTGCGAGGTGTACGCGATTGCGTTCACCGCCCGACAAGACGCCGATTTTTTTCTGCTGCTCGGAACCGCGAAAGTTGAAGCGACCGACGTAGGCACGCGATGAAGTCTCATAGTTGCCGACCTTGATCAGGTCGAGACCGTCGGAGATTTCTTCCCAGACTGTCTTGTTGTCGTCGAGGCTGTCGCGGGATTGATCGACGCTGGAGATCTGCACCGTATCACCCAGGCGAATACTGCCTGCGTCCGGCTGTTCGCTGCCTTCGATCATGCGAAACATTGTGGTCTTACCGGCGCCGTTTGGACCAATTACGCCAACGATGCCGCCGGCCGGTAATTGGAAGCTCAGATTGTCAATCAGCAGCTTGTCGCCGAATCCTTTCTTCAGGCTATCGACTTCAATCACTACATCGCCGAGACGTGGCCCGGGAGGAATATAGATCTCATTGGTTTCGTTACGCTTCTGGTAGCTGGATGAAGCAATCTCGTCGAACTGGCGCAACCGCGCTTTTGACTTGGCCTGGCGCCCCTTCGGATTGGAGCGTACCCATTCCAACTCGGTCTGCATCGCTTTCTGGCGTGCCTTTTCAGTGGCTTCTTCATTCTTGAGTCGGTTGCTCTTCTGCTCCAGCCAGGACGAGTAGTTGCCCTCCCAAGGAATACCGTGGCCGCGATCGAGTTCGAGAATCCAGCCCGCAACATTATCGAGAAAATAGCGATCATGAGTAACCGCGATAACCGTGCTCGGATACTCGTCGAGAAAGCGTTCGAGCCAGGCGACAGATTCGGCGTCGAGATGGTTGGTCGGCTCATCGAGCAGCAGCATGTCCGGTTGCGATAGCAGCAGACGGCACAGCGCGACGCGACGTTTCTCACCACCGGATAACTTGGTGACAT
>JBPCXZ010000299.1:0-10934 GCA_051008055.1 Woeseiaceae bacterium | reverse complement strand
CTTCGCTGCCGATGAACAATTGCTTCAGGTCGTAGCCGGTATTGTTCTTCAACATCTGGTTCATCGACGAGATGACCGTACCGTCTGCCATCACCGCCTCGAGGCCCAGCACGAGATTGCGCATCATTCCGTATCGCAACACGTTTATGCCGCCAGCATTGGTGGCGACCGTGCCGCCAATCGTGCAACTGCCACGCGCACCGAGGTCTAAAGGGAACAGAAAACCTTGCTCTGCCAGCTGCTCCTGCACCGTTTTCAGAACAGCGCCCGCCTGAATAACGGCGACACCGTCCATCGTATCGACCGACTCAATCGTATTCATACGCTCAAGCGAAATAATGATGTCGTCCGCTGTCGACACCGCGCCTTCGACAACCCCGGTCAGACCACCCTGCACTACGACGGTCTGTTTACTGTCATGACAAATGCGCAGGATCTCGCTGACCTGCTCTGTGTTTGCGGGCCGCAACAAGGCCTTGGCTTCCGTCGGCGATGAATCCCAGTACGATGTTGCGCGTTCGGCAAGTGCGTCGCTCGGGACTATATCGCCAGCGGCTAGTACTCCTTCGAGTTGCTTGACGATGTCGACCATGGAACTAGCCTATCGTGTCTCCCAGCAAGCGCAACCAGTTGCCGCCCATCAGCTTGCGGATGTCGTCGTCTGCGTAGCCACGCGCAACCAGCGCGCGGGTGACGTTAGGCAGACCAGAGTGATCTTCGAGCCCGTCATGGCCAGTGCAAACCGGCCATACCTCGGGTGAGTTCGGAACCTGCTGACCCTTCCAGTCCGGTGCCGTTGCAATGAGCTCCAGCGTGACGCCGGAAACAGCGTCAGTGCCGATTCCCACGCCATCAATACCCATGACATTGATAGCGTGTTCCATATGATCAATGTAATCGTTGATGGTGCAGCGTATGTCACCGGTTAGCATGCCGGGTATCGCCGACAGACCGAAGACGCCGCCTCCGTCTGCAATGCACTTCAATGCAGAATCTGAAACCACGCGAGGATTTTCTGCTTTCGACAATGCGGCCAAACCCGCATGCGAGCATGAAATTGGTTTGCTCGAAACTTCGGCTGCGTGTTTTATCGACCCGTCACCGGTGTGGCCCGTATCAACCACCATGCCAATCTCGTTCATGCGCTCGATGGCCTGGATGCCGAAATTACTCAGATTCTTCTTCGGATCTTCAAGGCAACCGGACCCCATGAAATTCTGCAGATTGTAAGTCAGCTGAATGACTCGTAAACCCAGATTGTGAAAAAAATCGACGTTGTCGACGTCAGTGCCAACGCAGATCGAATTCTGCACGTTGAGCATGATACCAACTTTGCCGTTGGCCTTGGCCGATTGAATATCAGCTGCCGAACGAATTGGCACTACATTGTTGCCCGAGTCTTCCCAGATGCCGTGCCAGATCGCAATATCTTCAACGGTTGCACTCTTACTCCACCACTCATCATGGTTCGGAAGCGTATCGTTGACCATGTGCTTGAGACCCGATGCACCGATTGTGAAGCTGCCACACGTCAGGCCGCCTGCTGCCATGTCTTCGAACAGATTGTCTGGAAAAGACGATTCCGTCAGCATATCGATGACGATTAGCGCGTCGTGCAGTGCTTTTGCGTGGGCTTCCTGATCAGGGGTCAATCCAAGGTCAATCATCTTGCTCTCCAGTCATCAGTGAATCGGCACGACCAAAAGCCAGGTAGATCAAGGCGGTGATAACGCAGGCCGCCGAGATGCCTAAAAACATCAGGTCATAACTGCCAGTATCTTCAAGCAAGTAGCCAATGGCGGTAACGGCAAACATCGCACCAATCGAGCCGCAGGCGGCGGCTATGCCATAGAACACATCGCCATGATCAGGCAGCAACTCGGCCGCTGTCGGTGAGTAGCCGACGACTGCGACTCCGACCCCGGCAAATAGTACGCAAATCACCAGCACAGCAACCATCACCGACGGAACGAACAGCAGCGCCACACAGCTGATTATTATTGTCGTCAGGCCAGCAACTGTTACCTGTTTGCGCACGCGTATTTTCGAGTCTGTTTTGCCGATTCGCTGGTCCGCAAAATTGCCACCTGCCATCGTCGAAATCGCCACCGTAATCCACGGCAACACAGAGTAAAGCCCGGCTTGTGTCAGGCTCGCGTCGAAAGTGTCCACGAAATAACTTGGCAACCAACTGGCCAGCACAAAGGAAATCGAACCAACGCAAATCGATGCGACGTAGATCGTCCATACGGCCGGGTGTGTCGCTAGAATTCTCCAGGGAATCGATTTTCTTTGCGGCGCCGCCTCGCCGCCGGGAATCGGCTCAGCCTGAGCCGGCACATTGCGCCGCCAGAAGAAGGCCCAGATGAAACCCATTGAGCCGAACAGATAGAACACCGACGGCCAGCCGTACTTTTCGATAATGATGCCGGCCGTCAATAGTGTTGCAACCGTACCGACAGCCGATGCTGCACTCATAGCGCCTACGGATCGTGACCGCTCGCGTTCCGGCATCCAGGCATGAATCAGGTTATAGGCCGAGGGAAATGACGCGCCTTCACCAACGCCGAGCATGATGCGTGCGAATATCAGGGCACCGAAGGAGACGTAGGCCAGCGCTGGAACGAGCACCGTAAACAACGACCAAAGCAGCACGGCGACAAGAAACACATTACGTCCGCCGAAACGATACGAAAGAATGCCGCCCAATGCCTGGGTCAAAAGGTAACCCGCAAAGAACGACGAGAGCACCAGTCCTTTTTGAGAGTCCGTCCAGCCAAACTCATTCTGCATCTCGATCGCGGCCAGCGACACGATGATGCGATCGATATAGCACAACAGCAATGCCGACAGCATCAGGCCGATCATCGTGTAGCGCTTGTTATTCATTTGCTTAGCACGGTGAGGCCCAGCGCGGCGACATCGCTGCCGATGAAACCGCCGCCATTTTCCGCGAGGGCCAGCTTCGCTCCGCCTACCTGCCGGTCGCCCGCCTCGCCCCGCAATTGGGTGACAAGCTCGAAGATCTGGGCTGTGCCGGTAGCGCCGACCGGGTGGCCCTTGCGCATCAGTCCGCCAGAGGTATTCACGGGCAATTCGCCGCCGAGTTTCGTGGCGCCCGATTCGACAAAGGCACCGCCCTCGCCGGGCGCGCACAATCCCAAATATTCGTAGTACATGATCTCCGAGATTGCCGAGGCGTCATGCAGCTCAACCACGTCGAGGTCCGCCGGGTCTGTGCCTGCGTGCTCGTAGATTTCCTGTGCTCCCCAGGCCGGCGGCGTCTCGTCACCGTCAGCATAGTCCCAGCCGCTCGCCAGCATCGACGCTTCAACCGAGATCATGCGTGACATGCCCATTTCTTTGGCTTTTTTCTCGCTGACGATAACCGCGGCCGAGCCACCGTCACCTATTGGTGAACACATCGGTAAGGTGAGCGGCCATAGAACTTCCTTCGAACCCAGCACGTCTTCGACGCTGAGGACGTCGCGATACTGCGCGTAAGGATTAAGACTCCCATGAAAAGAATTTTTGGCGGAGACTGCGGCCAGTTGTTCGACAGTCGTGCCGTATTTTTTCATATGCGCGAGTGCCCAGCCGACGTAGATGTCGACAAATATCGAACGTGACTTGCCGGCACCGTTCGTATCGACAACGACACCCGCTTCTTCGAGCTGGACCGTAACCTGTTTGAGCAACTCATCGGCCTTGTCGACATCGATGCCACCGGAGAAAACAGAAAAGGTCTTCTCCTTGTCATGGCTGTACAGTTTTTCGACGCCACAAGCCAGCACGATGTCGTAAGCACCCATCGTGACCATCGAACAGGCCTGTTGAAACGCGGTCGCAGAAGAAGCACAGGCATTTTCGACATTGATAACGGGGATTTTACCGATACCCATATCGCGCAGGATGACCTGACCCGGCACGCAGACTTGACCCGACACAATCCCGGCGCCGACGTTACCGAGCCAGGCTGCCTGCAGTTGTTTGCGGTCCAATCCTGCGTCTGTCAGCGCAGCATCGATCGCCTCGGCGCCCAACGATTTGATCGATCGATCGAGGTGCTTGCCGAACGGGGTCATGCCAACGCCAGCGATGTAGCAATTCTGCTTCATAATCTAGGAGACGTTGCGCTCCGCGTCCTCCCAATAGGGCTTGCGTAATTCAGTCTTGAGGACCTTACCAACGGCACTGCGTGGCAGGTCATCCATGATGTCCAGTGTTTTCGGAGCTTTGACGCCACCCAGCCTGTCTTTGACCATCGCGATCAGCTCCTCGTCGCTGGCTTCCTGGCCGGGCTTGAGTTGCACGATCGCCTTTACGGCCTCGCCCCACTTTTCATCGGGAATACCAATGACGGCAGCTTCTTGCACTGCAGGGTGCTCGCTCAGCACTTGCTCGACTTCATTGGGATAAACATTAAAGCCGCCCGTAATGATCATGTCCTTCTTGCGATCAACAATGGTGATATAGCCATCGTCGTCCATTACGCCCACGTCACCGGTGTGATGCCAACCAAATTCTCGTGCCTCGGCTGTCGCCTCCGGGTTCTTGTAATACCCCAATGTTACGAGTCGTCCCTGCAAGCAGATCTCGCCCGCCTCACCGCGCGGTAGCTCCTTGCCGTCATCGTCGAGAATCGCGACCCGGTTAAAGGCGCCGGGCCTGCCAATACCCTTAAGTCGTTGGTCGTTAGTATTGCCGTCCGCATCGAGGTAATCCCAAGGCGCTTTCATCGCTACTGCCGCCGGCGCTTCAACCTGGCCGTAAGCCTCGGTCATCACGGGGCCGAATACTTTGACCGCTTCTTTGAGTTTTTCCAGCGATGTCGGCGCTGCACCAACAATAAAATGCTGCAATGTAGAGAAGTCGTAATTGCCGACGTTCTCATCCGACAACATCATGTAGAGAACGGTCGGCGGCAAGAACAGGTGCGTAACGCCGTGTTGCTCGATAGCCTGCAGAATGCCTGCCGGGCTGACAGTCGACATCATGACGTTGGTACCACCGCGCGCAAAATGCATGCCGCCGAGAATCCCGGCAGTGTGGGTCATCGGTGCGACCACAAGATGCACGCTGTTTTCGTAGTAGCCGAAATGTGTGTAGTAGTTCGCGTACCAGGTTTCTATGGCCGCGTGATTCATCAACACGCCCTTGGACTTGCCTGTCGTACCGCCGGTTGGAAAAATTGCCAGCAAGTCGCCCTCTTCCTCGGGCCCGCACTCAAAGTCGTCGTCGTAGCCCTCGAGCCAAGCATCGAGGTCATCGAAGCAGATGGTCTCTTTGATGCCGGGTACCGCCGCCGCAATCTGGCCGGCCTGCTCTGCGAAAGCGCTGTGATAGAACAGCACTTCCATGTCAAAGCGCTCGGATAAATCGACGTTGGTGTCCAGCGAGTTGCGTGGGTTGATCGGCAACCAGATTCCTTCAGCACGCATTAAGCCTAAAAGGGCAAGGAACGCGATATTGGCATTGGGGGAATAGACACCAATATGCGTTCCCTTGCCGTAACCTCGACCGTGTAGTGCCGCCGCGATGCGTCGTGACGCACTGTCTGCTTCCGTATATGTCAGGCGTTCATCGCCATCGACAAATGCGATGTTGTCGGGATGGTAGGCAACCCCTTGGTCAAAAAAGTCGATGACACGCATGACTTACAACTCGGTGACGGTGACCTTGGCGGGCAGGAATGCCTGCAGCTGGCCAAGCAGGTACTGGTGACCCACGGCCTGACAAGCCGTACCAAAACCGGCCTTCATCGTACCGTCGGCAATTAGCTTCGCTGCCGTCGCTGCCTGGTAGAGCCCGGTCTGTGTGTACGGACTGGTGCTTTGAATTACTACTTTGCGACTGCCGCTTGAACCCTGACCGGTAACTATGTCGCAAGACTTGTGAATCAATGTCTGCTCGCGCGGCGGCATGAACGGTTCGATCTGATCGACGATACCGTCCAGCGCGGCTTTGCGTTCTTTCTCCGGCAAGGAACGAACATTCGCCTCAAAGTCCGCCTGCAACGCCACCAGACCTTCCATCAGCTCCCGGTCGGTGTTGCCACTTAATTGCTTGAGCGTGTGAATCTGCGGGTGGTCCTTGTAGATCAGCGGCATGTTGCCGCCCGCCCAGGGATGCATGAGCTGTGTTGTAACGAATCCCGGAACCGGTACTTCAAATCCTTTGGCCGGCGTCCATGGTACGAGCTCGTTGTTTTTCAGGTAACGTGCGTCGTGGCTAAACAGGCTGTAGATGGATTGCGTTGAGGCGAAGGTCGGTACGAAGGTGCCGGCCGTGACGCACTCGAGCACCTGCATATCACCGGGTTCAATACACATGTGAATCGCAATATCGACCGGCGTGTACATGTAGGCTGCGCAGGGTGCCATCGCGAGACCTTTCTCGGCGAACGCATCGCCGTAGTTGTTGGCAATCATTTCGACGAATGCGGGCTCGCCCGTCGTGTCGATATAGTGTGCACCTGCCGCTAACGCTGCCTCGACGACCGGCTGGCCAAAGCGCTCGAAGGGTCCGACGATGTTGCAAACAACCTTGACGCCGTCGAACAGCTTGGTCAGGTCCTCAACAGTATTCTCAACCGCGACCACTTCGTAGTCGGCCGTTTCGATGCCGGGTACGTGGTTCATCACCTCCTGGATGCGCTCGGCGTTCCGGCCCGCCGCAATGAAAGGAATTCCGTATTGGCGCAGGAATTCGCACACCAGCCGGCCGGTATAGCCACTGGCGCCGTATACAACTACAGGTTTCTTGGATGCTCCCATGTGATTCCCCTCAGTATTCGAGCTTCTTGAGGATCATGGTCGCAAACACGGTGCTTGCTGGCGGGTCAATTGGGGCTCTTCGCCTATCCGATCCGGTACTCGTTACGAGACGCTTTTTTGCACTCTGTTGACCATATCAAGCGCATCAAATACGGGCAGGCCCGTCGCATCACGAATGGCGTTGGCATAAGACGGCATTTCCGTGCATTCGAGCACGATGGCGCCGAGGTCCGGATTGTCTTGGTTTAGTTTCTGCGCGACATTGACTATTGCGCTTTCAACGATGCCCCGTTCAAACTCCGGCGTCACCTGTGATGCCCAGGCTTCAGCTTCCGTCGACTCGTTCATACCAACGATTGCCACTGGAATTGACTCATCGATATCGCAGCCAGCGAACAATGCCTTGTCATGCGCCTGCAGTTGTTCTGAGCTAACCGTCATGACACCAACGCGTTTACCACCGGCCACTGTTTCATAAACCTCGGGTACGAATAACATCGACGACATGTAGACGGGAATCTCGACGGCCGCAGCGATTTCTTTCTGGATCATGCCGGTCAAGCCGCAGCCACCGACTATCGCGCGGACGCCCTCTTCTTCGAGCTCTCGTGCCGATTCGATCCAGGCATCCAGGTTCCAGCCTTTGTTTCTTGCATCACTCTCGTGAAAACCGATTGGATCAAACGGGTCATCCACAAACTTGATGCGCACCGGGAAATCATAAGTTTTGGCGTAACTGATATGGCCCATCGTAGGAATGCAGTAGTACCAGGGCTGAAACACCAGCAAACCGATGTCTTCACCAAAGTAATACGACGGGCGCTCGTCGGTCGTCATCTCGCGAACCACGGGTTCTCTCTTGATGGGATCGAGTGCGAGGATTTTCTTTTTCAATCTTGACCTCGATTGACGCGAAAATCCGTTGGCGATTCGCCGGTCCAGCGTTTGAATGCCCTGGAAAAATTGCTGCTATCGGTAAACCCCAGCAAGAAGGCGGCTTCAGAAATCGATAAGCCACTTTTTCCCAGGTAATGTTTCGCCAATTCGTTTCGAGTCTCGTCCAATACTTCCTGATAGGAAGTACCTTCAGCTTTCAGCTTTTTCTGAAATGCGCTCTCGCTCATGTTCAGTGAGTGCGCGACTTTCTCCCTATTACAGTCACCGGCAGGCAGGAACTCGATAAGACGTGCATAAACCCTGGCTCGCAGATCAAGTTTTTTCAAATCGGCAAGAATGGCAGTCGCCAATTGGTCGTTGTAAAACGCGAGACTCGCATTTGACCCGGTAAGCGGTGCATCCAAGTCTACCGACTCCACATGGATCGCCGTCCGTTCAGCAGCAAACTCAACGTTCTTACCGAAGTGACTGTGATATTTTTCGTGAGTCTCGTCCGGCGGCGAAGAGACGAGCTCGACTTTCTTTGGTGCGAAGTCCGGTTGGTACACCAAGCGCATGAATTTGATAACGACGGCCGTGAATGCGTCGGCGTGCACGCCGCGCGTTACGTCGCTGTACTCGACGATAGGCTCCTCCGCAAAATAGCCACCGTACGGTGTCTCATGAAAAACGCCTCGCTCCAGCGACGAAACGATATCGAAGAATCTCTCGAAGCGACGAAAAAAGTTTCGCAGCGTGCTACTGCAGAGCAATGCGACGCCTAGCGCCTCGTACACAGTAGGGTTCATGTGCTCAACCAGGTCGATGCCAATACTTGGGTCATCGGTACGCTCGACAACTAATCGAAACAAGTGGTCTACAGAGTCGAACGGTACCCTTCTCTCTGTATTCTCGTACTCTCGCGGATCGATACCGGCCGCGCGCAGTACCTCATCAGCGTCAATGCCGCGCGCGTCCAACGCACCGCGAATGATTACCGTGTTCTTGTAAGAACTCGTCGGATTGCCGATGACTGCTGAGCGTTTGTCCATTGGCGACAATTCTACTCGTTTTCAGGCGCTTGAACCGCGCCAAACTTGATATGCACCCAAAGTAAACAGCGGAATAAAAAACACCACGAAGAACGATATGGAGAGGAATCCGTATACACGGATGATGAGCTCGACAATACCGACCGATGCGAATACGGAAGCGAGTATCACAGCGACACCAGACACTGACGCATGACCGGCCGAACTCAACGGCTTGCCTCGCCGCTTTTGCATAAAGGCGTCCAATGACTCGATGACACCTTGCAACAAGGCAACACCGGTCTGGGCAACGAGGACGAAAACAACGAACACGTAGACCGCGAGGAATGCGGCCGGCATGATGGATTCGATCAGCCAATAGGTCGGAAGTTGCTGATCGACGATATCCGGGAAAGCCATCATGAAAGCCAGGTGAAAGGCGATCGCCGGAATTACACCTGCGATTGCTGCGGTGCCCGCGGTAACAGCTGTTTCCTTGCGGCTCTTCAGGTCGACAACACTGTAAAGCAGCAATGGCAGGAAGCCGCAATTAGTCAGTGCATATTTTAAGCCGGTACCGACGCCGTCGTAGATCAGCGGTGCACCGGCGAACGCTTCGCCTATGGCGCTGCCGTGCCTTGTCAGCGTTACATACAGGAGATAAACGAGAATCAGACCGAGCGCCGAAACCGATAGCACCATGGACTCTTCGACGATTTTTCGGCCGAAGTAGATAAGCGCAATAATGATCAGCAGAATACCTGTGCCGCCCGCGAGCTCAGGCATACCGAAATAACTGCTGGCAATCGCACCGCCCGCCGAAGCGCAGATCGCAAGACCCAGCAGTAAGCCAATCATCAATAGAACTTCGTAAAGAATCTTTGCAGGGCCGAGCAACCGCTCTGCAAAGCCGCGGTACTCCCAGGCTTTGAACATGCGTGCAAGTTCGTACACAAGAAACAGACAGGTCGCATAGGCAAGCGCGATGGAGATAATTGCGACAAAGCCGCCAATCGGGCCGTGCCGACTGATGAACTCAACAACTTCCCGGCCTGACCCGTAGGCACCGCCGAACAGCGCCGACAGGAACACGGCTGACGGAATCAGTATGACTCGCGAGAAATAGCTACCGGCCATTACGCGGACTCAGGTGCCGGTCTTTTCCTGCGGAATGGTGAAGGCAGGTTGTGGCAGCGGCAACGTGTAGATCGGTTTGTCGACGAAATGCTTTTCCTTGCCGATGATGAAGTAACCCGTATCCATGTCGCAAAACGCTTCGATGTCGGCGATGAACAGTGGGAATAATTCCTGCCGGATCGGGTTCTTAGCCGCTTTGTCCATCTCCGCCTGCGAAATCCACACTTCAGCGTGACCAAAATAGCGCTCGCTTGGCTGCATGCCGCGTTTGGCACGCATTTCCACCGCAACTGCGTTCTCAACGCTGTGCACCTGGAAGTAGCGAATATTTGGTGAATAGCTTGAGAAGTCGTGAGTCAGCCCGCCGTGTATCGCGATCCAATGCCGATGCAGCTCGCCAAGTTCAATACCGGGCAATCCTTTCGGAAAATAGGCGCCACGCACCATTTCTGAGGTTTCGTCGGCATACAGCTTACCGCGCGGATTCAGTACGGCATGATCGGTGCCAAATGACAGCATTGATGAAGCATGGTCGATGAACTCACATTCATCGTCGAAAATCGCCCGCCAGGCCGCCGCACCCTCTTTCGTCTGCAGCGCATCCTCAAGAACCGCTATTTCCGACCAACAGGCAACAGATAGGCCGTCATAAGGTTCGCCGACAACTTTGTAACCTGCCTTTAGCGCTGTGGCGACGCTGTGTTCCGGATCGTCGTAAACCTGAGTATATCGGCGCACACCAAGTGCTTCTGCGTACTTCTCCCACAACGATCCGTGTGATTCCCGCCAGCGTGACTCAAACTCTTCAGCGGACATGCCGGGTTTCCGGCGTACGTAATAATTCAGTCTTATCATTCTTCTTCCTCGTGCGCCCTTAGGCCAGTACGAATCCGCCATCAACTTGCAGACTTGCCCCGTTTACAAAAGCCGCGTCCGCTGAACAAAGCATACGTACGGCGCCGGCAATGTCCTCAGGCGTACCAACGCGCCCCTGCGGTGTTCTGTTAATGAACCAACTGCTCTCCTGGTCATCCACGAGTGTCGTCTCGATGAACCCCGGGCAAATTGCATTGCAGCGAATTCCACGACCGCCGTAGTTAACTGCAAGCTGTCG
>JBPCXZ010000298.1:0-2599 GCA_051008055.1 Woeseiaceae bacterium | reverse complement strand
TTTCCTGATGCTGCAGACCGCATGAACCTTAGCTTGCTCGACGAAAAACTGGGCTTGTTGCTGGTGCCTCAGTTCACCTTGGCAGCGGACACGAAGAAGGGCACGCGGGCCAGCTTTACGCGGGCAGCAGCACCAGAGATCGGTGCAGACTATTTCCAACAACTGGTGGAAACCTGCAAAGAGCGACTGGATACCGTTGAAACCGGCCAATTTGGTGCCAATATGCAGGTTAACCTGGTCAATGACGGGCCAGTGACGTTTTGGCTGGAAACTTGAGAGGTGTTGCGCTGTGACGTCGTCCCGGTATTGTCCGCACAGGCGGGTTATTATCGGCGCAGTAACTTGCTCGATTATTGACAAATTCGGGATGCGATTTTTAGGGGCGACCCCCCAGGAGTTTTAAAATGTTATCAGGCATAAGCTGGCCACAATTACTGATCGTGCTGGTCATCGTTCTGGCAATTTTCGGTACCAAGAGAATTCGCAACCTCGGCTCGGATCTTGGTTCTGTCGTTAAGGGGTTTCGTAGCTCAATGAACGAAGCCGAAGCAGCCAAGGAGCAACTTAATGACGATTCGCCTGACGAATCAGCTCCTGACGCGAATTTCGACAATACCCCGGCTGAAGAGCCCCGCAAAGACGCTTAAGTTACCGCGCGCTCATGTCTGGATTCAGTTCACCTGAATTTCTTCTCATTGTCGTACTGGCACTGGTCGTGCTCGGGCCCAAACGTTTGCCGGAGATTGCGAATAAAATCGGTGGCTGGGTAGGACAGGCAAGACGCATGACGCGCGTCATGCGCCGCCAACTCGAAGAAGAGCTTGAGGTTGATAACCTCAATGACCTAAACCAGATCGGCGCGCCGAAGATCGGACAGGCACCACCAGCTGTAAGTCCCAAGCAAGAAAACCCGCTCGAACCTGAAGAAAGCGCTGACAATGAGCAAGCTTCAGAATCAGACGAAACTCCACCCGACCACATCCCTAGTGATGACGACACCTACTCGCCGTTACACGGCGACGACGACACAGAAAAATCACCGTGAGTGACAAGGAAGACAAAGAAGACCTCGCAGAAGGAACGTTGCTCTCGCACCTTGTTGAGCTGCGTGGCCGGCTGGTGAAAATGGTTGCTGCCGTGATTGTGTTGTTTGCGTTTCTGATTCCTTTTAATCAGCGCATTTACGAAATGGTTTCGGAACCCCTTTTCGCAGCATCGCCGGGCGTACAGATGATTATTACGGGTACCGCTGCACCGCTGCTTGTTCCATTTAAGCTGACGTTTATCGTCGCACTTTTTCTTGCCATGCCGGTGGTGCTTTATCAGGTGTGGGCGTTCGTTGCGCCAGGTCTATATAAGAAAGAGAAGCACTTCGCGTTTCCGCTACTCGCATCAAGCATTTTGCTTTTCTATACCGGCATCGCCTTCGCGTACTACGTGGTGTTTCCCTTGATCTTCGGATTTTTTGGCTCGATCGAAATTGACGGCGCACCGTGGACTCCTGATATCGCGTCTTATCTGGATTTCATTACGTCGATCGTGCTCGCTTTTGGCATCGCGTTTGAGGTGCCTATCGCAACGTTGCTGCTCGTCTGGGCGGGGCTGACCACGCCGGAGACCCTGGGCAAGGCTCGCCCCTATGTGTTCCTGGGCGCTTTTGTTGTCGGCATGCTGCTGACCCCGCCTGACGTAATCAGCCAGACTTTACTTGCCGTACCGGTTTACCTCTTGTACGAAGCAGGTATCGTTATGTCGCGCCTGTTCGCCAAAAAGAACGAAAAAGAACCCGAACCAGCCGAGAAATAGCAGGTCAAGTAGAAAGTTACGCTTGAAATGGTGTAACGTCGCTCACCGACTTTATCGACCTTCAAAGAGTACGGATCCTATGACTGATACCACTGCTGACGAAAGTCAGGCGCAAGTATTTGGCCATCCACGGGGGCTGATGACCCTGTTTTTTACCGAAATGTGGGAGCGCCTGAGTTATTACGGCATGCGGGCGCTGCTGGTTCTGTTCATGACCGACCAGGTGATGAACGGTGGTATGGGCCTCGACGACAGGTCGGCGACCGCCATTTACGGCATCTATACCGCGTTGGTCTACGTCGTCGCATTGCCCGGCGGCTGGATGGCCGATCGACTACTCGGTGCACAAAAGGCGGTCTTCTACGGCGGTATTGTCATCATGTCCGGGCATTTCGTGCTGGCCATACCTTCGGACCAGGCTTTCTTTCTCGGACTGATCCTGGTGGTCATCGGCACAGGCTTGCTCAAGCCCAACGTTAGCGCTGTTGTCGGCGATCTGTATCCGCAGGGCGACCCGCGTCGCGACGGCGGTTTCAGTATCTTTTATATGGGCATCAATGTGGGTGGCCTGATGGGTCCGCTGATTTGCGGCGGCCTCGCTCAGAGCGAGAGCTTTGGCTGGCACTGGGGCTTTGCCGCCGCAGGCGTAGGCATGTTCTTCGGCTTGCTGCAGTTCTGGTTGACCCGCCATCACCTCGGCAACTCCGGGCTGCGCCCTTCGGAGACCGGTGATGCAGCGATAGATGCGCAGCGCCGCAAACGCGGCTGGACAATGGTCATCGTTGCTTCAGCA
>JBPCXZ010000297.1:0-5983 GCA_051008055.1 Woeseiaceae bacterium | reverse complement strand
CCTGGCCGGCCTCAATGCGATTACCGACATCCAGTAACTCGCGGCGCGTATTGCCGTAGCTGTCTGAATAGTCGAGCTGCACACGCACGCCGGAAATCGCAACAGCCGCCTCATTGCGCACCGCAACCTCTACATTGCCGTTTGAGCCCTGTGCACATTGCTTCGACACATACTTTTCTGGTTGATCCGCAATCTGCAAACGCGCCAGTTGACCGTTGGCTGCCTTGCCATACTCACCCGAACTGGTCGCCACGATATTGAAGTGTTCAATCGCCTCCTCAGTGCGCCCCTGATCCTTACGAATCAGGCCCAGGTTGTAATGTGCAGGAGCAGTCGGCAGTAAGTCGATACTGTGCTCCAGATCCTGTATCGCTTCGGTTGTTTTATGCAGCCCTACCTGAGCCAGCCCCCGTTGCACATAGTAGTAAAAGAACGACCCGCGGCGGTTGATCGCCCGATCATAGTTGGTGACCGCCAGGTCGTATTGCTCGTTTGTTAGCCGAACGTCACCACGCAATGCGTGGAAATTGGCTTCCGCGGGATAGAGATCCAACGCATCGTTGGCTAGTACCAGCGCCTCGTCGACTCTGTCTTCTGCCAGGGCCCGACGACCTTCGTCGTAAATGTCGTAGGCTGGCTTCGCATCCCGCGCCTGCTGGGTCGCCGCCTGGTATTCGGCTGCACCAACAAATCCACCGGGCTCCATCTTCTTCGCGCGCTTGCGGTTCTCCTTGACGCGTTCGTGAGACGGCGGGTGACTGGCAAACAATCCACTGATCCAATCCTGATCGTTGCCTTCACTCAGGCGAACAAACGTTTCCTGCAAAGTGACTGCGCCCTGCGGATCGTAGCCGGCCAATGCCATGTAGCGCATACCGTATTTGTCGGATTCAAGCTCCGCACCGCGGCCGTACTTTGTCGAAATCAATTGTGCAGCTAAGCCTGCACCACCGACAGCCAGGTCGCCATAACTCGCATCGCTGGCAACCACACTGGTGGCGACGACCAGTCCCTGCAACAATTGCGCCCGAGACATCTGCTGCGCGGAATGTCGGGCAGCTGCATGCACTACCTCGTGACCCAGAACCGCGGCGAGTTCAGCTTCGTTGTTCAACTCGGTCAGCAGACCACGATTGATCGCAATTTTGCCACCAGGTAAGGCCCAGGCATTGGGTACAGAGCTATTCAAGACAGTGAATTCATAGGGCAACTGGACGTCGCTGACCGCGGCAACTTTTTGGCCGACACCTTGAACGTACTCGATCAGGGCAGGATCGACGTCATAGGGTCCACCCTGCGCCTGTAACATCGGTTGGTAGTTTTCCACTCCAATCTTGAGATCGTCGCCGGGCGATGAAGTGATAAATTCGCGATCCCCGGTGACCGGATTGACTGAACAACCTGCGAACATCAAGGCTGTAATAACAAGAATAAGTCGTTTCATATCTGAATTTTAGTAGCTCTATCGTGGCGTGTACAACTCGGCCTCTTCTTCGGTGAGCTGCTCAATCTTGATACTCCAGCGCGCCAAAGACGAGCTGATACGTAGCTGGTATCGACCACCGGTATTGAATAGTCGGACACCATTGCTGCGATTGGTGACGTTGTTGCGTGTCCCACTCTTGACGCCGCCCACAAACTTGCCAGTCGTCGCGTCAACCAGAACGATATCGAGAGCGATCTTGTGTTCGTAATCGCTGTCGAGTCGCCAATCCAGAATCCACGGTGATTCCACCGTAAATGCCGCCGTGGTTGTGTTGCCAGTGCCCTTAAATTCGCGAATCAGTTCGCCGGCCGAAGCAGGCGACATCGCCAATAACAAGGCTGCAAGCGCGATAAATCCCTTCATTTCGTTACTTCCTTTTAGCAAAGAGTACCCTATGTATGACTCGGCCCAACGCTTTTTGTTGCCAATCTCAACACTCACCAGTCATCGCGGCAATCCACTTGCCAACCAGTTTGACACCCTCATCATGAATGGCGCTGCGTCCGAGCTCGGGCATTGCGATAGCCGGATCACTATGTTGCATACGAAATATCATGATCGAGTCTTGCGGCCGCCCTGGGTAGATATCGTAGTTTAAATCCCCGCTACCCCGGCCAACCGCGACCGGCGTCTTGCAGACGCCGAGCTTACGATCGACAGGCGCGTCAATGTTCAGATGCAGCGCAGAAGTATCAGCAGCGCCGGCCGGGTTGTGGCAGTGCGCGCAATTCGCGTCGAGATACTCGCGTGCTGCTCGGTCCAGGTCGCTGGTCTCATCCGGCGTCAGCTGCGGAGCCTCGAGCAACAGCCCATGGCTGCTCCATTGATTGACCTGGCTGTCGTCCTCTTCCCACCAGTTGTAGCGGCGATTGAGCTGCCAGGCTTTCGGACCCAGCGGGCGCAGCTCGCCATCGCTATGGTTCGGCGTATGACATCCAGCGCATTGGTTTACATCAGGCACCACGTAATTGAGGTTGCGCGTGTCATCTCCCTGGCTTAGCTGAATCTGCCGAACGTCACCGGCGATTTCCAAAACCGCGTCGGTCTGCTCCTGATTCCAAACATAGGGAAAACCTATCCAGCCATCGGCATAGCGGACCAACAAGCGAGTTTCTATCAGGGCATATTCGTCAAGATTCAGCGGCGGGGCGACGTTATTCGGCCCGCCCTGTTCCTCGATCAGAACTCGGGAATTGTCGGCCGCCCAATCATCAGCTTTACGATAGTGGAACGTTTTGCTGATGACAGTTCCGACCGGAAAGTCGAACTCGTTTGTCGGATCATAGAGGGCGGACTCGCCCTCTGGCATCCAGACGGTTCGAAGTTTGAGTGCATAGTCACTGAACAGTGGTGTCTTCAGCTCATACGGTGTAACCCGCGCATTAACGTCCAGACCATCGCCTGTGATTGTTAAAACACCCCATTCGCTAAGTAGCCCGGGCGGTGCATCAGCGGCGAACAATTGCACATCGCGTTGCGCCGGCTCGCAGCCAGCGGCAAGCAGAATACAGAGAACCGCCGCGGCCTGCCGCATGTCTACTGCAGCGGCGCTGCAAGAACGACGGGCGGCAGTTTTTCGTGTTGGCATTGATGCTGCGTGTCGCCAACAACAATGTTATCGCTGCCGTTTGGTAGATCGGCATTGAGCACTTCCGCATCGCCATTGTCGATACAGATTGCGTACTGCGGCAGCAGCTTACCGTTTTCATCGACTTTGTCCGGATTGGCGTAACCGTCCCACAGGACATCCGGAAATGCGCCATTGAGCCCAAACATCGCCACTTTCAATGCCTTCAGGTCCAGCCCGTCCGGCGATGAACCACCACCTGACAGCCTGTTGTCGTAAACGTATATAGCCTCAGGATAGGGATCGTAGTCCGCCGCCATTTCACGCGTCCCCTGGTAACCGGTCGCGAAGTAACTACTAACAATAATGTTAGCAGTGTCATTGTCGGCAATGTCGTTATCGAAAATCTCCACGCGATCATTCGAGTTGATCACGATTCCCGAGCCTGCCGGCACGCTGGCGACCGGCGTTCCTTCCGCGCCAAAGTTGTCCGTGTTGTTCGCTGTCACCGTGTTGTTGAACACCCGCGTCGAATGACCCGGCTGCGGCAGATCGGGCATATTAAAAACCAGGATACCGCCGGTATTGCCGGTGGCTATGTTGCCGTACACGTCAGCATCAAATGTATTTTCGATTTCTATGCCGGCGACGTTTCTCTCGGCTCGATTATTACGCACAACGACGTTGCGAGACTGCCCTACATAGAGCCCGGCGTCGGAAGCACCAATCGCGACGGATTCCTCCAGCAACAGGTTCTCAACTTGTACCGGGTAGATCCCGTACGCACCGTTCTCCTCATCCGGGCCGTTGGTCCATTCGGTCCGCACACGTCGAATGATGATGTTACGGCCTTCGTTGATTTTCAGCCCGTCACCCGCCGTGTCCTCAATGGCCAGATCCTCAATCGTGAAGTCACTCGCATTGACCAGCAGCCCTTCCGCGCCTTGCAGCTGATTCTTGAAAGACAACACCGACTTGTCCATACCCTCGCCACGCAAGGTTACGCCAGATACGTTCAACGAGAGGCCCCGATTGATCGGATGCACGCCAGCGGGAATCACGATCACATCACCCGGGCTGGCCTGAATCAGCGCCAGTTGCAATTCTTTCTGGTATTCCGATGGAACCGACACTGGTTCTGGTTGTTCTGAACAGGCAGACAGGCAAAAAAGTATTACTATGCCGGTGGATGTAGGTACGCACTTTTTCACGAGACTACTCATCACAAACTTTAATCCGTATTTCTATACCACAATCCTGCTGTTCGCGCTGGCGGGGTGCAGCAGCGGTTCGGATACTAATGGTCCTGCGCTCGGCAATTCACCGGTTGCAATGGAAATTCATGAGATCCAGGGCTCAGGTGCCCGCAGCCCGTTCGATAATTCCACGGTCATTGTCACTGGCGTCGTCAGCGGCGATTTCCAGAACAATGATAGTGACATGACCGGCAACCTTGGTGGCTTTTTCATTCAGAGCCGCAACCCGGACTCTGACCCGACCACCTCTGAAGGAATTTTCGTTTTTGACGGCAACCGCCCGGCCGTTGACGTCTCGGTTGGAGACCAAGTCATGGTCGACGGTGCCGTGAACGAACATTTCGGCGAAACCCAGATATCTGCATCGACAGTAACAATCACGGGACGCGGCAATGTGCAGGCGGTGGATGTGAGTCTGCCGGCCGAATTCGAGCACTACGAAGGTATGTTGATTCGTCTTTCGCAAAAGCTAACGGTCACGGACCTGTATGAACTCGAACGTTTTGGCACCCTAAAGCTGTATGCCGGCGATCGACCTTTCACGTATACCAATCAGCATTCGCCAAACGTTGCCGGAAACGCAAGCCACCGTTCTGACTTTGCTGCCCATTCGATTCTGCTCGATGACGGTCGTGTTGAACAAAACGTCATGCCGATACGCTTTCTGACTGCATCTGCCGATACTGACTATTCAATGCGCAGCGGCGACTCCGTGACCGGGCTGACCGGCAACTTGCGCTTTTCAAGAGGCAGCGGTTCGTCTGGAACGGAAGGATTTCGACTCATGCCCACGGTTGATCCGCAATTTGAGACAGGCATTCCCCGCCCTACTGCCCCCGCCGCTGCTGGTTCGCTAAGAGTCGTCGCATTCAACGCCCTGAATTTTTTCTCGACGATCGATACCGACCAGGATAACTGTGGACCCCGTGCTGCGAGCGGCTGCCGCGGTGCAGATTCGGCCGCAGAACTTGAACGGCAGTTGTCCAAGCTCGTGACGACATTGCACATGCTTGACGCTGACATCATCGGCCTCATGGAGATAGAGAATAACGGCGGGATTGCTTTGCAGATGATTATCGACCGTCTGAATGCCGTGAGCCGAGACAGCTATGACTGGGTGGATACCGGCTTAATCGGTAGTGATGTCATCACCACAGCGTTTATTTATAAGCCTGCTCAAGCCAGCCTCAAGGGGGATGCCAAGCTGCTCGATTCAAGAATCGATATGCGCTTCAACGAACTAAAAAATCGTCCAGCGCTTGCGCAAGCTTTTTCGCAGAATTCAAACGGTGCCGTGTTGTCTGTCGTCGTAAATCACCTGAAGTCCAAAGGCTCTGATTGCGACGATGTAGGCGATCCGGATCGTAACGACGGCCAGGGCGACTGCAACGTCACCCGTACCGAAGCCGCCGCAGCGCTTGCCGACTGGATTGCGACTGACCCGACTGGCAGCGGCGACGCTGACTATCTTGTAGTGGGCGATCTCAATGCCTTCGTGTTTGAGGACCCGTTGACGGCGCTAAAGAATGCCGGCTTCACGAATCTCCTCGAGGCTGCTGTCGGCGGCAAAACCTGGACTTCGGTGTTCGCCGGCGAATCCGGCGCACTGGACCACGCATTGGCGAATACGGCATTGCTGCCACAAGTCGTCGCTGCCATAGACTGGCACATCAA
>JBPCXZ010000296.1:0-10711 GCA_051008055.1 Woeseiaceae bacterium | reverse complement strand
AACCGAATCATAGGCTTGTACTGGATGCGAACACTCCACGTGTCGTTACCGAGTTGATCACCCAGCGCGATAAACAGGTCCCGGTTCCAGTTAGCGTCGATACCGGCTTCGGTCATCCAGTTCGTCTGCACCAGGTACTGTCGTTTCTGCGGCAATACCTCGCCGATTAGCACATCATCTTTGCGAATCTCGACCCGCCCTTCTATTGCCTGGTAATTCGGCCCTTCGACATTGCGTAATTCCTGCAACTCAAAACTGTAGCCACCAACTTCAACGGCACCGCCCGTTTGCATGGCCTGGTCAGTTTCGATATTAAACGCCGACACCAGCGTTATCCCAAGGGTGAACAAGCCGACACCGAAATGCGCCACCGACATTCCCAGCGTAGAGCGAGTGATAGCCGTCGCGCCGGGCGCCCTTCTCCAGGAGCGGATTGGCTCTAGCAACGAACTCAGAATAATCCAGACAGCGGCCGTAACGCCGATAGAGATCATGATTCCGGAACGGCCGTAGATAATACCGGGCAGTAGAATACCGACCAGTACGGCCAGCAGAGCCGGTATTTGCAATCGCTTCACCAGCGCTTTAGGAGCCTGAGAGCGCCACGCCGCATGCATTCCCGCGCCAACCAAAATGGCAAGCGGCAACATCGGCAACAACATCGCAAATTCAAACCAAGGCGGGCCGATCGAAATCTTGCCAAGCTCCAGCACGTCATACAGCAGCGGCATCATCGTGCCGTAGAAGACTACTGCAGCTGCAACCACCAAGAGAATGTTATTCAGAAGCAGGAACGTCTCGCGCGACAGCAGCTTGAAACCGGCCGTTGAATCCAGGTCCGGTGCGCGCATTGCATACAACAACAATGCACCCAAAATTACGACGCCGAGAAACGCGAGAATAAAAAAGCCACGCGTCGGATCTGTAGCAAACGCATGCACGCTGACCAGGATTCCGGATCGAACGAGGAACGTACCAAGAAGACTCAGCGAGAACGCACTGATAGCTAAGAGGAGAGTCCAGCTCTTAAATAATCCCCGCTTCTCTGTAACGGCCAGCGAATGTATTAGCGCTGTCCCCATGAGCCACGGCATGAAAGACGCATTTTCGACCGGGTCCCAGAACCACCAGCCACCCCAGCCAAGCTCGTAGTAAGCCCACCAGCTGCCGAGCGCAATGCCGATCGTCAAAAAGAGCCATGCCGTGGTCGTCCACGGTCGTGTCCATTTCGCCCATCTCTGATCCAGGTTGCCGGTCAACATTGCTGCAATGGCGAATGCGAAGGCGACAGAGAAGCCAACGTAACCGATGTAGAGCAACGGCGGATGAATGGCGAGCCCTGGGTCCTGCAACAGTGGGTTGAGATCCGCTCCGTCGGGCGGCGCGATATCGAGTCGATCAAACGGATTGGATGTAAACAGTGTAAACAGCAGGAAGCCCACTGACAGCAAACCTAGAACGCCGATGACGCGTGCCGCAAACTCTTCCGGCAAGTCTCGACTGTAGCGCCCTACGGCAACTGTCCACGCCGCCATGATGACGATCCACAGCAGCAATGAACCTTCATGCGCACCCCACACGGCTGAAATTTTGTAAATAGTCGGCAGTGCCAATTGCGAATGACTGGCCACATACGCAACCGAAAAATCACTCTGCAGGAACGACCAGGTTAAGCATCCGAATGCAAATACGACAAACAGGAACTGACCGAGTGCAGCCGAACGCGCAACCGACATCAGCATGGGGTCCTGCCGGTGAGCGCCGATCAACGGCAAAATACCCTGGCACAGTGCCAGCGCTAACGCCGCGATTAACGCGAAATGCCCGAGCTCAGGTATCACTGAACGTCACACTCACCTGAGCCTTCTGCAAGGCCTGCTGTTTGCTCCGATACGTGCTCGGCCATCGACTCCGCGACTTCCGGCGCCATGTAGTTTTCATCATGCTTGGCAAGAATCGTATCGGCTTCGAAATCGCCGTCCGCGCCCATTCGACCGTGCGCGACTACACCCTGCCCCTCGCGAAATAAATCAGGCAAAACGCCGGTGTATCGAACCGGTAACTCGCAGCGCATGTCCGTGACGCGAAATGACATTTCCAGCGACCCCGGCTCGCGCTGGATGCTGCCGTCTACGACTAAACCACCAACGCGAAAGGTTCGATCGGCAGGATACTCACCGGCGACAACTTCGGTCACCGGAATAAAGAACATCATGTTGTCTTTCATGGCGCGCAGGGTTAGCACCGTCGCCAGGGCGATTCCGGTTAGCGCGAGGCCCACTGCAAGCATTCGCTGTCGACGTGGCGTCATTCAGACTCTCCCAGTGCTTTTACCCGCACTTCGATATCTCGCAAAACGTGCCGGTGACGCACTCGCGCACGCCACTCGCAAATAACAAGAACCGCAGCTGTAAGCGTGAAACAACTCCACACGTAAGCGCCATAAGCACCCATTGCCAATACTTCCATCATGATTTTCCTGTTCCTGACAACACCATGTCTCTAACCCAACGCTTACGGCGTTCGCGAAACAACACTTCTGTTCGAACGCGTCGCAACATCAAAGCACCAAATAGCAGCGTAAAGCCAAGAATCATTGCGAGTAGCGGATACAACATCGCCGTATCCATTGCCGGGCCGCCTTTTTTGACCAGTGTCGGCCCCTGATGCAGTGAGCTCCACCATTCGACCGAGAAATGGATAATGGGTACGTTCACGGCGCCTACCAATGCAAGGACACCGCTGGCTTTGTCAGCTTTGGTCGTATCGTCAATCGCATTACGCAAGGCCATGTAGCCGAAGTACAGGAACAGCATTACGAGTTCGGACGTCAGACGAGGGTCACCCCACTCCCACCACGTGCCCCACATCGGTCGGCCCCAGATTGATCCGGTCGCTAATGCGAGGAAGGTAAACCATGCGCCGAGCGGTGCTGCGGCCGCGGCAACGGCGTGCGCCAGCTTCATGCGCCAAATCAGACCGATACCTGCACTGACGGCCATGATCATATACGCCATCATAGACAGGTAAGCCGCCGGCACATGCACATAAATAATGCGAAAAGCATCGCCCTGCTGATAATCCGCGGGCGCCAAAAACAGGCCGGCATAAACTCCGTAGCCAATCAAAATGACAGCCGGGAATGCGAACCACGGAATCAAGTTATCGGCAATGCGATAGAAATGCGGCGGTGAGGCCAGTTTGTGCAGGAATTTCCACATTAGGCAGATTCTACTCGTTACTGATACGCAAAGCGGCAGCTGTGGCAAATGGCGATATCGAAATCATCAGCAATGCATACGCGGCCAGGAAATACAGACCTCCCGAAACTGCGTCCCCTGATGCCAGCAAAGACACAGTGCGCGCGCCGAATATCAGCACCGGCATCGCCAGCGGCAAGATCAGGAGGCTCAATAATGCAGTGCCACGATGCAGTCCGACGGTCAACGCCGCTCCTATCGATCCTAATAAACTGAGACTAATCGTACCCAACAGCAAGGTCGCCATCAGGACCCCCGTCACGGCCAGTGACATTTGATAGGTCATGGCTATCACTGGACAGACAATAACCAGCGGCAGGCCGCTGCTCAGCCAGTGTGCGACGGACTTGCCCAACGCCAAAGCCGACAGGGGCACCGGGCTAACGAGCAGCTGCTCGAGGCTACCGTCCTCAAAATCCGCAAGGTACAGGTTATTCAGGGATAGAAGCGTCGCAAGCAAAGCCGCCACCCAAAGGACCCCCGGCCCGCTAAATTGCAATTGTTCGGCGGCAGGCCCTACCGCCAGTGGAAACAGGGTCGCGACCATCGCGAAAAAGAACAGCGGGTTCAGAATATCGCCTGGACGCTTGAGCAAAAGCGACAAGTCACGCTTGATGACTGCCAGCATGCCGCTGCCGATGCCTGGCAACTGTTCCATCTCCGACCCTGTCACAACTTCGTTCATTGCAACTTAATCCTGTGGGTCGGCACGTCGATATCGATATCCTGGTGCGCGGCCACTATCGCGCTGCCGCCTTGCTGCAGATGCTCTGCAATTAGCTCTTTCGCCAGAACCCGCCCCTCACTATCAAGATTGGAGACCGGCTCATCCATCATCCAGAGCGGTGCTGCCGACATCAGCAGCCGCGCCAACGCGACGCGACGTTGCTGCCCGGCTGAAAGTGAGCGTATCGGCAGTCGCTTCAGCCGAATTATTCCAAGGCGTTGCAAAATATCCTCAAATTCCAGGTCCGATTGAGGACGCAGAGCTGCCTCAAACTGGAGATTCTCGACCAGGTTCAAGTCACCCTTAAGGCCCACCTTATGCGACATCAAAACCATCGAATTTTGAAAGAATTGTCGCTCTTTCCTCACCGGCGAATCATTCAACTCGATCTCGCCGGATTCCAGCTCAATCAATCCGGCGATCGCACGCAACAAACTCGTTTTTCCGCTGCCGTTGCGTCCTTCCAACAGCAATAGCTCGCCTGGATTTAGCGCAAAACTCAAGCCTTTGAACAGGCAGCGGTCGCCACGAAACAACGTCAGGTTGGTACCAGTTAACTTAATACTCAAGGCCTTACGTCCGCCTGAGTGAATCGCCAATTTATGGAGCAATAGATCAACATACAATTAATTCAATTCGTTAAGAACTTTTCCTCATTTAATATCGATATATATTACTTAACTCTATGAAAAATAAAGAGCCATATGATTCCGGTTTACAATTATTTCGCCACGACCGTAGACTGTCCAGCCCGGCAAAACTGGCCTACAAGCCAGCGCCGGGCCCAAGACTACCGAATTTTACGACACAACTGTGATCGCGAGTTCAAACTTATGGATTTAGGCGCCGCTGGCCTGCTGCAACAACCTTTCCCGGATCGCGGGGAATTGGTCGCAAATGAATCCTACGCTTCACAAAGACTCGCCCTCGACGCAATGCAGGCAGCACACTCGGCCTTCAATGGTTTGTGTCTACTCCAGGGACCACCGCTCTCCGGTAAGTCGACAGTCATTCGACAGTACGTCGAATCTTTGCCCGAGGGATCGGCCGTTGCAATCGTCGACGGCAAGCACCTGAATACGACAGGATTGCTCGAAGCCGTGCTGCGGCAATTTGGCTACATTCTGGACCACGGCTCGGTTTCCGAGTTGTTGGCCATGCTACGTGTATTTTCGATGCAGCAGACCGTATCGCAACAGCCGCCATTGCTCATCGTTAAGCATACTAATGAACTGAATCCGAGCGCCTTGCGTGCATTGTGCGACCTGGCAGCACTCAAAGTTCGTCAGTTCAGCGCGATGAAGATGATTCTCGCTAGCGATACCTCTTTGCTGCCGATCATCGAAACTCCGCCGATGGAGGCGATTCGCAAACGCGTTACTCACAATTTTCATTTACGCCCTATGAGCAGTACCGAAGCCCGCGAATACCTCCATGCCAAAGTCGAGGCCGCCGGTTGCGACCAACCGGAATCGCTGTTTCCGACCTCAATCTGCGATGAGTTGTGGCGCGCGTCGGGCGGCTGGCCGGGTATTTTCAATCGGGTCGCGTTGCAGGCACTGAGCAAGGCAAAAGAACTTCCGGTCACTGCGGACCTGATTGAGACCCCCGCCCTGCCAAAAGGCACCTGGATCGAAGAGACTCCGACACTTGACGACACGATGGTTGAGCCCGTTGCAGAGCCACCGACTTTCTATGTGACGCTCGACGGGCTGGTTCTTCGAGAAATCACTATGGACGAATCATCACGGGTGCTTGTTGGTCGCTCCGAGCACAATGACGTTTCGTTGAACAGTAAGTTTGTCAGTCGCCATCATGCCTTGTTAGTTCGCAATGGTAATTCGTCATTCGTGATGGATTTAAACAGTGCGAATGGCGTGTTTGTGAATTCAAAACCGGTAACCAATCACCGCCTGGCGCATGATGACGTCATCAGCATTGGCAAATTTCGCATTAAGTTCGTCGACACCGACGCTTCACTGCGTGGCGAAGTGGACAGCGAACAGTTCGCCGAGACCGCGATCATGAAGACACTCGATGACATGCGAAACTTGATTTCCAAAGAAGGCGAGGAACAAACTTCGCCGTCGACCGAGAACCTACCCACGGCAGGTATTTAGTCGAACATCAATTCCTTGAAGTGCTTGCGACACATCGAAACATACTTATCGTTGCCGCCAATTTCGATCTGAGAGCCTTCGCGCACCGCGACACCAGTCTCGTCGTAGCGGACCACCATCGTTGCTTTGCTGCCGCAGTGGCAGATGGCCTTGAGTTCCTTCAGGTTATCTGACCAGGCCAGCAGATACTTACTACCTTCGAATGGCTCGCCGCGAAAGTCGGTCCGCAATCCGTATGCCAGCACAGGAATATTCAAGTCGTCACTGACCTCGCTGAGCTGGAACACCTGCTCTTTGGTCAGAAACTGCGCTTCGTCGATCAGGACGCAGTGCAACGGTTCGGATTCTCGCGACGCCGCAACAATCTCAAGCAGATTGTCTTCGGGCTTGAAGGTAATCGCATCAGCTTCAATACCAATTCGCGACGTAACCTTGCCGACGACGTAACGATCGTCCAGGTCGGGCGCCAGCACCACCGTACGCATGCCGCGTTCCTTATAGTTGTAACTGGACTGCAGCAACGCCGTGGACTTGCCGGCATTCATCGAGGAATAGTAAAAATAGAGTTTGGCCATCGGCCGCTAGTGTGCCGCAACTGGTCGTTCAGCTCCAGACCGTTCAGGCTGGAATCAATCTCCGCAACACGCGACGCAGACTCCGCCGCTTAGGCGTCACACACCCGCTGCATAGCGATCGTGGCGTATGGCGGTCAGACACTATCTGCGGTACCGGCGTCACCTTGCCTGCGCGCAGACAGCTGCTGCAAATCACGAGGTCTGACATCAAGCCCAGTAATCGGTAGTCAACTTTGTCTTGCGGTGTTTCGGTCTTCAATGTGCATCTCCGTGGGACCTGCTTCCTTGTCCCAAAATGCACCGAGAAAGTCTATTCAGGCGTCAGATTTGATCAGGAAGTGTGACGGACTTAACACTCAGACCGTGCATGGAGAAAGAATTAAGGGTGATGGTGCCCGGGGCGGGACTTGAACCCGCACTTCCTTTCGGAAAACGGATTTTAAGTCCGCAGCGTCTACCAATTCCGCCACCCGGGCATTGGTCTGGAAGTAATGGAGGCTAGGGTCGGAATCGAACCGGCGTACACGGAGTTGCAGTCCGCTGCATAACCACTCTGCCACCTAGCCATCACTTCCGTTCGCGCGCCGCCTGGAATAGGCGTTCGCACAGGCGAGCAGGCGCGCAGTATACAATCGAATTCCGGACAATGCTGCGGCTATCGAAAAGAATTTGCCGCATTCTTGCTCAGGGCGTCCAGGCGTAACCGATTTTCATGAACCAGGTCCGCCCTGTCTCTTCAAACTCGTTCAGCTCATCATCCTCGAAATGCTTGTCGGAATAGCCCAGGAAGAACACAGTCTGTGGATTGAGCTTGTAGGAGAACAAGAGTTCCCGACCCATATTTCGAGTTCTGGAGTCCACCTCATCCAAATACGCGTCCTGATTGCGGCGGACATCCTGATATTGGGTCGTGAGCCGAAGAAAACTTCTCCGATTGAATTGCCACGTTAACCTGAGATCAAGAACGCCAGCATCGAAGATTTTCTGACCCTCTTTGGTATCGAAGTCCAGCATCGTCGCCTGCAGCTTCATTAGCAGATGGCGATTAACATTCCAGTCCACAAAAGGCTCAAGGCGCAGCTGATCGCCCTGCCTCGAATTAGCAAAATCAATCTGGTCACCATAATCGGCAAAGATTCCAAGCTGCAGGCCGCCGACGGGTTTCAGGCTCGTGTAGAACTTGATCTTGTCGCCTTTGTATACGAAGCCATCCCAGAGCTGCTCTTCGCGCTCGAAGCCGATCTGGGTCCAGGATTGCATCGAACCGCCGACACCGAGATAGGCCTCAGTTTCGCGCTCTAATATCTGCCCATCGTCATCTCGCGTTTCGCCCGCATTGCCACGCAGCCTTACTCGGGTCCACCAGTCGTCTTCTTCACCAAACCAGACATAGCTACCGCCAACTCCCTGCAGGGTTGCATCGACTTGCGGTTCAAAACCGGAGTCAGCGCGAAAGCCTCTGTCCAGCCCGTAATGAATTGCGTGGGCGTTCCAGTTACGCGATTCGTACTCGTACATCAAAAACTCGCCCTGACCGGAAAATTCCCCCAATGGCTGCTCGTACTCGACCGCCAGATCATCGGGGTAAAGCGTTTCCGTCTCCAGGTACTGCGCCCGGATGCTGTGCGAATCGTTAATTCGCCAGCTCATGTCAAAGCCGCCGAGGTAGTTGTGGTAGCCGTCACCGGTACGCGTAGTCAATAACGCGCCAACTGATGACGATTCGCCAAAGCCCAGGCTATAACGACCAACGAATGCCGTATTGCCCTCTTCCAGTGACGTGCTGTCAGATCCGAAAGCACCGGGGAAAACCAGGTTGGTGATGACATCCTCAGATACGAATGCACCATACGTATGTTTGCCGCGTTTGCCCGTAATCTTGGCTGCCAGATCCGGGTCTGCAACGGTTCGTGTAAACACCGCATTCATTGGCGTGGTGAAATAGTCAGCGCCTTCCAGGTAGAACGGCCGGGTTTCAGGAAAAAACAAGGCGAACTGGTTATTGACGTCCAGCTGGGCAACATCCGCTTCGATCTGAGAAAAGTCGGGATTGATTGCGAGGTTAAGGGTCATATCTGGTGTGATACCCCAGCGAGCGCTCACCCCGGCCTCTGTTTCAATGTCGCCACGGTCGAGTGTCCCAACGCCTGGGGCGTCCGTTGTGTCTGTTCTACTGCTGGTAAGCGTCGGTACGATCTCAAGGTCGCGGCCGGGTTCGGCATTGTCCATGCCTTCAATTTCGGAGAAATTGCACAGGTAGCAGTTCCTGGATCGGTCATTGATGTTATTGGACAACCGATGCCGCTTGTCGCGCGGGTAGAATCGAATGAGATCGATCCCCCAGGTCTGATTACCCTCTTTTTTTGGAAATCGCAGCTGGCTTAGCGGAATCTCCATTTCGACGACGTAACCCTGCCCGTTTATCGTCCCGGCAGAATCCCAGATCGCATCCCAGGATGAATCTTCGCGCTGGTTGACGTCGTCATTCGTCAGGTCCATCTGCACGCCCAGCGGGTTCGAGAAGAACTCGAAGGCACGCCGTTCGTCGTTATAGGTATCCAGGACCACGCCGACAAAATCGTCGTTCCATGCCGAATCGCGATCTTGCAGGTAAGCCCGGATCTTTGTGGGGTCGGGGTCGCGTGCATCGAACGCGATATACAGTCGCTCGCCGTCCTCTATGACATAGGCGACGGTATCGACCAGTGCGGGAATGTTTTCGCCGGGATGGGTTTCGGTGTCCAGACTAATTTGAGTCGCCTGTCGCCAGGCCACTTCGTCCATGACGCCGTCAATGGTAATAGGGTCGGTGGTTCTGGGCATATTGGCGGGCTCCGCCCAAGCCAATGGAGCGGACAGAACGAGCGCTATCGCTGAACTCAATCGAATCATTGCGGGACGCAGACCGTCAGTGTGTAAAGCTTAGACGCTAAAAAACAGCAAAAAGTTTGGTTTTTCTTTCGACTAACGCCCGTTTACTGCATCATCGACGGCTTCTGCGGCGTCTTCAGCCGCCTCTTCAACCACCTCGGCGGCATCCTCAGCCATATCGGCGGCATCGTCGATCACCTCCTCCGTAGCGTCCGAAACGTCCTCAATAACTTCCTCTGCCGCCTCGGATACCTCTTCGGCAACCTCTTCGACCTGTTCCTTGCTGCACGCTGTCAAGGCCAGCGCAATCGCCGCGATGGCGAGCCCTGCAATATTCTTCCCCAATGTTCTCTTCCTTACCGTCTATGTGCCCTAGCGAAGTACAAAGGTCACTTTCAGATTGACCCGATATTCGTCTACTTTACCGTCCTTGCAGGTAACTTTCATATCCTGCACCCAGGCACCTTCCACATGGTCGAGAGTTTCATTGGCACGCTTGATTCCTTTTTCGATGGCATCTTCAAAACTTTTTGACGATGACGAAATCAGTTCGGTCACTTTTGCTACAGACATTAGTTTTCTCCTGATGTTGAATTTAGAACAGTTTCTTGGCCAGCCCGACCAGATCATCGAGCCCGGCATCCTCGCCACCACCGGTAATTCCGCCCAGCAGGTCGCTCAGACCTCCTGAACTCGAGTCATCCGATTGCTTGCTCATCGCAGCCATAGCCATGCCGGCCAAATCAATCAAAGCCTTCAAGTCAATTACAAGGCCCCTTAGTCGAGTGGAATTCGGATTTTCTGACCCGGGTAGATCTTGTTTGGATCATCAATGATGTCGCGGTTGGCTTCGAAGATGCGCATGTACTGCGACGCCTCGCCGTAGAATTGCTTGGCTACTGCCCCCAGTGTGTCACCGCTCTTGATCTCATAAAACTGGTCTTTGGATACTTCTTCAGGCTTCGGTTCCGGCGCACTCAGGCCATCGGCAACGACCTTTTCAACACCTTTGATATTTCCGGCGAGCAGGATCACCTGATCTTTAATTGCCTGGCTGTCACAGTCACCACAGATCGTGGCAACGCCATCATCGAATTCGACGCTAACGTCCTTAACGCCCGTAGTTCGAATCTCAATGTGTTGTTTGATGTTGTCGGC
>JBPCXZ010000295.1:0-3121 GCA_051008055.1 Woeseiaceae bacterium | reverse complement strand
GTATATCGTTTTCGTGCAACGCTTTTAGTACAGCATTATGAATGTCATGCACCATTGGCATCCTGTCAGACAGCTGCCGAAGATAGGCGTGCAAAGTAAAGTCCAGCGAACTGTCGCCAAACTCTGTGAAATAGACCTTCGGCGCTGGCTCATCCAGCACCAACGGCAAGTCTTTCAGCGTCTTCGAAATGACTTTGTGGACAAGCTCCGCATCCGACCCGTAAGCAACCCCAACCGGAATGACAATTCGCGTTATCGGATCAGAAAGTGTCCAGTTGATAACTTGCTCGGTAATAAAGGCTTTGTTGGGAACCAGTATTTCCTTGCGATCCCAGTCGGTAATCGTTGTGGCGCGAATGCGTACCCGGGATACTGTGCCCGTTAGCTGACCGACCGTCACGGTATCGCCGACGCGCACTGGCCTCTCGAATAGAATGACTAACCCGGATACGAAGTTGGCGACGATCTCCTGCAGACCAAAACCAAGGCCAACACTGAGCGCCGCAACCAGCCACTGAATCTGCGACCAGTTCCAGCCAATCAGGCTAAGGACCGCAAACGTGCCAATCGTTACGACCAGGTAGCGCACCAATGTGGTGATCGCATATCGGCTACCGGGGGCCAGCGTCAGACGTTGCAGAATCAAAATATGCAACAGCCCAGGAATATTTCGCGAAGCGATAACCGTAACGACGATGATCAGGAGCGCCAATACGACATCAGCCGCGGTCACCGGTAATACGGTTTCGATGCCATCAACCATTGCTGTCTGTGACCAAAGCGCCACGTCATTCAGGAACGCGAATGCCGGAAGCACGTCCGCCCAGATGTTCCAACCGATAACTGCCGCCAGAAATACAAAACCCGAGCGCACCAGCTTCTGCGTCTGTTGATCTACTTCTTCGAGATCCAACGGTACTTCAGCAATAGCTGGTGCCGCTTCAGAATCGCTGTCGTCGTCCGGGTCACCCGACTTTTCGGCACGCCTCGCGTCGCGCTCCTTAATCGCCAACTGCAGCGCCAGCTTGCGGCGCGCAAGTGCAAGCCAGCGGAGAATAATGAGGTAAATGACGGCCAGTCCGAGTACACGCCAGATTGTTTTGACCAGCAATCCGACCAGGATAGTCGACGTATACAGAAAGCCGAGAATTGATACGACGCCCAACAGCAATGGCAAACCTACGCCCAAGCCAAACCAGACCCAGCGCAGGCGCGCCGACCAGCGCCCGGCGTTTCTCTTGTAAAACTCTGCCGCCAAGCCCGAATCGGGGTGGAGGAACGGCCGAATGACAGAAGACAGAAACAGCATGAAGCCGATAAACGCAAGCCGACCTAGAGTGGCGCGGTCACCTTCAACATCGGAGAGGAATAGCAAGACTGTGGCGAACAGCAGTGGTGTGCCAACAAATGCCAACCGGTCCATCTGGCGACGAATCATCTGCAGAGTAGTATCTTGCCAGCCGAAATGCAGGCTTAGAAATCCACCCGGCGTGCTGAGCGCCCTGAATAGCAGGACTTGAAAAAAGAATGGCGTAGTAAACGTCAGACCGCGTGCGACCGTATCCGAAAACGCGGTGGGTTCCGCGGCGTTGGCCAGAAACCACGAAATCGAATACAAAACGAACGGCACTGGCAAAACGTGTACGCAGACTATTGCCAGTGATGCGATGGTTAGCCCGATATTGTCGGTAGACAACCGGCCTACTCGCGCACTCATTGACGAATATTGACGCGCTAGCGGCTTTCTTAGTAGCAGCAAGAGAATTAATGCGACGAGGCATAGAACCGACGCTACGACATGAGCGCTGACTGAGCTGACTAAAAGCTTTGTCACGCCGGACCAGGACTCGGCCGATAGAAGCTGCGGATAGTCAGGCAGACCAGTGTCCTTTAAGCCGACCCCGATCACTTGTGCGCTTGGAATCCAGAGCAGGTTTTTTGCGAGGAACTGTTGATAGCGTTCCATCGAAATGAGCAATCGCCTTTGCTCTATATCAATATTTCCCAGAACTCGCAGATAAACGCCGTAGCTGTTCCCAACCTGCAGCAGTAAGTCGCGACGCACCCGCAGCAGATCCCTAATCTCCTGTGAATATTGTTCGAGTTCAGCAGCGTCGCTTACGTCTTTAGCAATCTCATCGACATATTTCTGAACTTCGAGGTCGATTGATGCCAATTCTCGGCGTTGCTCTTGCACGCGGATTCGATCTAGCCCAACCGTCGCAGCCTCACGACTTCGCGCTCGAATCTCCGCACGATATTGCGAGAGCGGCGGCAAGTTGCGTCGCTCCGCGATCATCAGGCTGCCGAGCACTCGACTTAGTCCGCCAACTTCAAGCAACTGCTCAGAGCGTGCCAGTTTCTCCTCAACATCGGATAGTTCGTCTTTCGTCTGTTGTAAACGAACACCAAGCGCCTGTGTCGCCGCCGCGCGCTCCGGTAACGTTCGGGTCAGCTCGCCATTACCTCTGGCAAGCGATTGCAGGATTGGGTGCTTGTCCGCAACAGCAAGCTCCGCAGCGTCTGCCACCCGCTGCGCCTCGATGGCATCGGCCTGTATCTTCTCGGTAACAGCAGCTCGCAGCAGTTCAATACGAGGTGCACTTTCCAGCGCGGCGCGTGCGGCGACATCGCGTTTTGTCTGTAGCAAGACCAGACGTACTCGATGACTGAACAGTTCCTGATCGAGCTTGGCGAGCTCGGCGCTCAACGCAGCACTCGTCATCCTCGCTTCGAACCGCCTGGCCTCGCCGAGCAGCGGTAGCTCGCCCGGGGGATTCTGCGCATTTATTATTGCCGACTGATTATCTCTACTTCGGCGCAGCTGGCCAATTAGATTCTGCACTTCCGGCGGCCTTGCCAACTCCAGATCGACCTGCGCCTTTAGATCGGCGAGCTGCACCTCAATCGCTCCGGAGTCAGCCAGTTCCTGGGCAAGCGTCTGTTCAAGTTCCGCGAGTGTGACGTCGTCACCCATTGAAAGGCTATCGCCATCGTTCGGCGCAATAGTCTGTTCATCGAGACTGGCCTGTAATCTGGCAGTCTCCTCAGGGGCCGATTGCAGAGCCGCCACGAACTCCTGCGTCGCCGCTTCGGCGTCAAGACGACTCTGAATCTGACG
>JBPCXZ010000294.1:0-4746 GCA_051008055.1 Woeseiaceae bacterium | reverse complement strand
GCATCCAGCCCGAACCTTGTCTATTTTGGTGATGGTAGCGGGGCCTTTGGTATTCCGAGATCGCTCGGCGATAATGACAGCCGCAGCGTCGCGGTTGGCCGGTTCGACAACAACAACCGTATGGATATTGCTTTTGCCAACGTGGGTGCCACTAGCCGGGTTTACACGAAAAACTCTGGCGGCACAGCTTTCACGTTGCGTCCCCAGCTAGCTATCGGCGATGCAGCAGCGGTCGCAGCGGCCGACCTGAACGGTGACGGCATAGACGACCTCGTTTTCGGGCGAATCCCAAGCAATGTTAACGACATTCCATCCAATCCGGTGCTTATCAATGCAGGCGGCGGCAGCTTCGGTGTGCCACTCGCGCTGCTTGGCCTTTCGCCCACGCGTGACGTATTGATTGGCGACGTAAACGAAGACGGCTCGCCCGACCTCGTGTTTATTAGCTCGACCGGTGTCCACCAGATCTGGTTGGCGACCGGAGGCACCTACACGCTGTATGACGAACAGATCATGGATCTCGATGCAGGCTCCGCCGTTTTGATCAACCTCGGCGATGCTGCAGAAGGCGATCCGGGTGGCGTGGATCTCGCCCTGGGCGGACGAAACAACGCCGGCGTCGGTGTCTGGCTCAACGATAGTGCCGGCAATCTGGGGCTCGGCGACGCGGTACCACCAACACTGACACTGACGGGTGAGGCATCTGTGAGCGTTCCTGCCAATACGGGTTACAACGATGCCGGCGCCACCGCGCTGGACAATATTGACGGTGATATTTCGTCAAGTATTGTAGTAAACAGTTCGGTCAACACGAGCATCGTTGGCACCTATACCGTGACGTATAGTGTGCAGGATCGTGCGGGTAATTCGGCAGCGCAGATTTCGCGCAGCGTCAGCATCACGCCTAACTCTGGCGGTGGTGGTGGCGGCGGCGGCGGTGCGGTGGGTTATTGGCTGCTCACGTTGTTGCTCACCGTGTTCGCTCTAAGGAAAACATCTATGCATAAACTACGAATCCATGGTGTGGTGGCTGTCTCGGCTTTGCTGCTGTTAACGTCCGTCGGCCCGGCACAAGCGCAGGAAGTTCGTTATTCCTGGCTGGACATGTCGGTTCTCGCGCAGGATTTCGATCGCGGCGGTGTGCAGGTGCCTATTCCTGGCCAATCTGTCGAGGTTATCGCCGGTGACGGCAGCGGTGTGCGTTTCCGCGGTTCATTGGGTACCTGGAAAAATATGTACCTGCTCGTTAGCTACGGTTCGACCGACAACGACGTCGATGCGATCATAACGAACGATCAGGGTGTGTTCGAGACGAGCGACGAATACGATTTTACGGCCATTCGTAGCGGCATAGGCGTGAAGTGGTCGATACGCCAACAGACCGACCTCTTCGCTGAAGTTACCTACGACAGCACAGATCTGGATTTCGGCAGCTTCGCCGGTGAAAACTTCGACACTGATGCGCAGGAAATTGGTGGCGCGCTGGGATTGCGGACGATGTTTGGCGATCACTTCGAATTGATGATCGCGGGTCGCTACACGCAGGTTGGCGATGTCGACCTGAACACATTAGAGTTTGATGACGATACGCTGTTTTCTGTGGGCTTCGCTTGGGAAGTGATCCGCGGATTTTCGATTGTAGGGGACTACGAGTCGGGCGAGTTAGGTAGCTATGGACTCGGTTTTCGACTCGACCTGTCTGAAGACTGACCGTGGATTGGCAAGGAACAAATTCATGAAAATGACCATTTTTGGATCGGGCTATGTTGGCCTGGTTACCGGCGCTTGTATGGCGGAAGTTGGCAACAATGTTGTCTGCGTCGATATCGACGAAGACAAGATCAGGCGACTCAATGCCGGCGAGGTGCCGATCTATGAACCCGGGCTGGACGATTGCATCGAACGCAATGTCGAAGCTGGCCGGCTACAGTTTACGACGGATATCGCGAAGGGCGTCGACCATGGGCTATTCCAGTTCATTGCTGTCGGCACACCGCCCGATGAGGACGGCTCCGCAGACCTGCAACATGTGGTCGCGGTCGCACGATCGATCGGTGAGCACATGGATTCCTATCGGATTATCGTGGACAAGTCGACGGTACCCGTTGGTACCGCAGACAAAGTTCGCGATACGGTTCGTGGCGTCCTGAACGAGCGCAACGCAGATCTCGAGTTTGATGTTGTCTCCAATCCTGAGTTTTTGAAGGAAGGCGCCGCGATCGAAGACTTCATGAAGCCCGATCGCATAGTCGTCGGTACCGACAACCCGCGTACGGCCGAACTCGTCAGCGCTTTGTACGAGCCGTTCAATCGGAGTCGTGATCGGGTAATCCCCATGGATATCCGTTCGGCCGAACTGACGAAATACGCCGCCAATGCGATGCTCGCGACCAAGATCAGTTTCATGAACGAACTCGCGAATATTGCCGAGCGTGTTGGCGCCGACATTGAGCACGTTCGTATTGGCATTGGCTCGGATCCGAGGATCGGTTATCAGTTCATCTACCCGGGAGCCGGCTACGGTGGTTCATGTTTCCCGAAGGACGTTCGTGCGCTCGCAAAATCAGCCGCAGCCGTCGATTACGAGGCGACACTGCTCGACTCTGTTGAGGCCGTGAACCAGCGGCAGAAGCGACGAGTATTCGAAAAGATGGAGAGCTACTACGACGGCAATCTCAAGGGCAAGACAATCGCCTTGTGGGGTCTGTCGTTCAAGCCGCGAACCGACGATATGCGCGAGGCATCCAGCCGCGTACTTATGGAGGCACTTTGGGAGGCGGGCGCAACTGTCCGGGCTTACGATCCTGAGGCCATGAAAGAGGTCCGCCACATCTACGGTGATAAGCCAGAGTTGACGCTGTGCGATTCAGCAGCCGAGACACTCGAAGGCGCTGATGCCCTTGCCATCATGACCGAATGGCAGGAGTTTCGCAGCCCGGATTTTGACGCCATCGTGTCGACAATCAAAGACCGGGTCATTTTCGACGGACGCAACCTCTACGACCCCGAGGCGTTGTCGGCACTGGGCATTACTTACTATGCCATCGGCCGCAGCAACGCATCGTCAGCAGCCGACGAAAATTTTGGCCGACGCAAGACGGATCGGATTAAATCCGCGGTGTGATGGCAGGTATACGACCCGTAATTTTATGTGGAGGGGCCGGTACACGCCTGTGGCCTGCGTCGCGGTCCATGTACCCGAAACAGTTGTTACCTCTGACCAGCGAATATTCGATGCTGCAGGAAACAGTTCGGCGGATCACCGGCCAGGCGGACACGACAGACGACTGTATTGTCGTTTGCAATGAGACGCATCGCTTCCTGGTTGCGGAGCAGCTACTCGAGATCGGAGCGAACGCACGTATCGTGCTCGAACCGGAGGGCCGCAACACGGCGCCTGCGGTGGCATTGGCTGCATGCTTGGCGGCAGAAAATGACCCGGACAGCTTGTTGCTCGTGATGCCGGCCGATCATGTCATCGAGGATGTTGAGGCATTTCATAGTGCCGTAGCACGCGGTGTTGAGGCTGCTCGAGAGGGCCAGCTCGTGACCTTCGGCATCGTACCGAACAGCCCAGAGACGGGTTACGGCTATATCCAGGCGCAGCCGGATGGTGACAAGGTCGTGCAAGTAGAATCATTCGTCGAAAAACCGGACCTTGATACCGCTCGTGAATACCTGAGTGGCGGCCGGCATTTCTGGAACAGCGGCATGTTCCTTTTTGGCGCAGGCGTCTACCTTGATGCGCTAGCCGAGCATGCGCCGGAGATTGATGCAGCGTGCCGCAAGAGCATAGGGCAACGCGTCGATGGCGAGGACTTCGTGCGGCCGGATGATGAGAGCTTCCGTGCCAGTCCAGCTGATTCCATCGACTACGCGATCATGGAGAAAACGGACAAGGCCGCCATGGTGCCGCTTGACGCGGGTTGGAGCGATGTCGGCTCCTGGACGGCGCTGCACGATGTCAGGCAGGCCGATGCGAATGGCAACACGATTGATGGCGACGTGCTGGTCCAGGACTGCAAGGGCACTTTTATTCAGGCTGAGAGCCGGCTGGTCGCGGCCGTAGGTCTCGAAGACGTCATCATCGTTGAGACGAAGGACTCAACGCTGGTTGCAAGCAAGGACAAGTCGCAAGACGTGAAGTTGCTCGTCGACGCCCTGAAGGAACAGCAGCGCGAAGAGACTAAGCTACACCGACAGGTCTTCCGCCCGTGGGGCAGCTACGACGGCATCGACGGTGATGAAGGATTCCAGGTAAAACGGTTGATCGTAAAACCTGGCGCGGTCCTGTCACTGCAGAAACATGCCCAGCGGGCTGAACATTGGGTCGTTGTAAAGGGCAGGGCGCGAATCACTCGGAACGAAGAGGTCTTCGATCTGGGCGTTAACGAATCCACCTACATTGCCATCGGCGATATCCACCGCATCGCGAATCCATTCGACGAGCCGGTGCATATCATCGAAGTGCAGTGCGGCGACTACCTGGGCGAGGATGACATCGTACGCATTGAAGATAATTACGGCCGCGAAGGGACGAATACGTAAAGCTAATCGGTTTTGACATAAGTAGCTGTTTTGAAGGTAAAAAAGGCTGCTGTACACTGATCGAGTAGTATTGTTCGAATGAGTATATTGACTATCAGGTTGAATTGATCATGCAGAAAATAACACCAAATATTCCCCATCAATATTCAGTCTGCGTGGTCTTGATGATTGCGGCCGCGGTTCTTGCGCCGGTCAATC
>JBPCXZ010000293.1:0-34162 GCA_051008055.1 Woeseiaceae bacterium | reverse complement strand
TCCTGCAGGCGTCCCTGGTTGAACAACGACATCAGCAACTCGACCTGTTGCTGGCCTGGCCCGGTACCAGCCGAGCCCATTTCCGGAATCGGCTTCTGTAACGCTTTCAGCCCTTGCTGAGCCGGTCGGTTGTTCGGGTACGCCTCCAGGACGCGTTGGTACTCCTGTACGGCGAGCGCTGTCTCGCCCTGTTTTACGAGCCGCTCAGCCTTGCGCAGCGTTCGCTCAACCGACAGGGGCACTTTCGTCTGCGTCCGACAGGTCAAAACCCGCCTGCCGAAATATTTCAGCGACAGGTTCGAACTGCTGCCGGTAGTTACGCCAATGACCGACGGACTGCGCGCGAAGTTCCTGCTGCATACGCACACCACTCACCGTGCCGGCCTGGTCGGCGCGAAGAAACGACTTTAGGCTTTTTTCGTCAAAGGACAGGTCGCAATACTCCAGCAAGTCTTCGATTGCGGCCTTGGAACTGGCGACCAGGTCCTCGTATCGGACGGTGTGAATGACCTCAGGCATCAGCGCCTGCCAATGCGCCATCAATTCCGAGTAGCCAACGAAGTAGTTGGCAAGCTCTTTGAGGTCATACGTGTACGGGAAAGCGCCCGGAAAGAGGGTTTTGAAGGCGGCGTAGGCATTGTCCATCGGGTCACGTTCGGCAAGAATGATTTTCGCCTTGGGCAAGGCAAGATGGATCAATCCGGCATACATGAAATTCATACCGAGCTTGTCCACAAACTGTACCTGCGGCCCCGCGTTCGGCCTCGCAGCTTTTACGTAGGCTTCGCCTAATTCAGCGAAATCGATCTTCCTTGCAGCTCCAATCAACTGCGCGCTATCACTCGGAACCGAACCAAGAACGCGTTCGCACGCGTTCACGAGCTCGACCCCGAAGCTCTGCGGCTCGCCTACCGTCTTAACCACCGGATGATTATTCAGTACCCGCTCGACCAGCGCTGTGCCGCTCCTGGGAAGTCCAATGATAAAAATGGCTTCAGCGTTCACATGCCCGGGCGGTGCGGCCTCGAAATCTTCTTTGGTAAATTGCTCGCGAATCGAACGCATCGCCTCCAGGTCTTTGCGTGCGTCATAGTTCAGCTTGGTCCGTCGTTGTGCGCTGCCTTTCTCTAGCTCCTCGAATGACTCTTCGTAGCGGCCCAAATCATCCAGCTCTTTCGCGAGCGCAAAGTGAAGTTGCACTCTGCCCGGGTAGCCTATCGGCACTTTGTCGAAGGCCGCTTTGAGAGCGTCAATATTGTTGTCGGACTCCGTATAGGTTCTAAAACCCGAGCGCAACATCAGCGCTTCTGTGTCCGCCGGATTGAGTTCTATCGCACGATCAAGGTTCGCACTGGCTTCATCCAATTTGCCCATGAAGCGCTGCGCCGTAGCCAGATTATATCGATAGTTTGGATTGTTTGGGTTGAGCTCTACCGCCCGCAAGTAGTGAAATTCGGCATCGGCATGGCGCTCCAGCCGATTCATCGTCACCGCACAGGTTGATGCGTGGTACGCAGTCTCAAAAACGTGGGTCGCGATCTCGTCTGCTATGACCCCCGCTGCCTTACGGTCGCCGAATACAGCAAGACTCGCCATTTGTTGTAGCAGAAACTCGGGCTTGCCGGGCGACAACGTCAGCGCCTGCTGTACGGCCTGCAGCGCGATGACAGGCTCATTCAGACTAATCGCGAGGCGGCTCGACGTATTCCAGCCAGATGCATATTCCGGGAATGCCTGGTTTAGTTGATCACAGGTCGCCGCGGCCTCTTCGCTGCGACCGGCCTTCATGAGTTGCCAGACCTTTTTCTCGAGGTCCTTGGCCGCGGATGGCGTTGTATCGTTCATAGCTGCAGCGGCAATCTAAACCGGCTAGACACCATTAATCGTCAGAGTAATGTTGCGCCGGTGCGGCGCGTGTCGGTGCTCCCACAGATAAATGCCCTGCCAGGTACCAAGATCGCACTTCGCGTTTCTAACCGGCACGTGCAGATCATTGTGGGTTAACACGCTACGTACGTGTGCGGACATGTCATCGGGACCTTCAGCCGTATGCGTAAACATTGGGTCACCGTCCGGCGTGAGGCGCGACATGAACGACTCGAGATCATGCATAACGGCAGGGTCGGCGTTCTCGCACAACATCAATGATGCACTCGTATGGCGCAGGAAGATGTGGCACAGGCCGGTTGCCACACCCGATCCTTCGATCGCCTCAGCAACTTTTGCCGTCAGGTCATAGGTACCGCGGCCCTGCGTTTCAATACTTAGCTCAAGTTGATGCATTGGCGACGTAGGGCTCCCCAAAACGCAGGCGAATGGTTTTGGTCTTGCCAAACCACGGAATAGAAATAACGTAGATGTTGTCAAACTCGCCCTGAGCGATCGGCGGCACTTTCTTACTCGCGCCAAGATTCGCGATCAGCTCGGGCACAGTATTGCTATGACCTACAACAAGAATGATCTTGCCCTTGTGGTTTTTTAGTATCTCCTCGAGCACGGTTTCCGTATCACCGGCATCGTAGATACTGATTGGCAGGTCCAGGCGCTGCGCAAGTGGCTCGGCCGTTTCGGTCGATCGCTTGTAAGACGTCGCGTAGATTGCATCTACACCAGCCACAACATCTGCGGCTGCTAACTGGCGCGTCAGCTCGGCGACTCGCGCCCGCCCGGCATCGCTCAGTGATGGATCCGCTTCATCATGACTGGTCTGCTCCGCATGACGTACGAATATGATCGTAGTCGTGGCCTGCGATTCGAAAAACCACGCGAGACCAATCGCTATCGCGGTATAGATAATGAAGACTTGAAGGCGGCGGCTACGGCGCGCCCGGCGTCGGTCTTGTTCGTTCTTGCTGCGCATGGACAGCGACTTTACGAGTTTTTGTCCTTCTTGACTACGTGAAACTCGCCTTCAATAAATTCATGACTTTCAGTAGGCCTCGGCGCCGCCGAATCGGGGGTCTTGCGGCCAAGCCACCAGGATCGAACAGTTATTAGCGCTGCCGCGATAAGAACCGCCACACTCAAGGCCAAAAACGCGAAGAACCCAAGGACCAGTGATACGCCGATAATGATTGCGCCAACTATTACCACCAACACGTTTGCCAGCGGTCCGCCGCCAAACGAGGCATTCTTAATGTGAATCTTTTGCAATACTAAGTCCTCTTAATCTTTCTTTATTTTACAATTATTTATGAGCTATTTCTCGAATTAATATGATTATTAATCCAACACTCACAATGGTATTTGACCGTGCCAATGCGCTGCCGTTCGATTACCTATTGAATACCAGCGTCAAGCCAAGCACAATTCGCGGCGCAAAACCGGACACTGGAGAGGTGGCAGAGCGGTTGAATGCACTGGTCTTGAAAACCAGCAAGGGTTTGTAGCCCTTCGAGGGTTCGAATCCCTCCCTCTCCGCCAATTTCCTTTCATCCGGAGCAATCCATGGCAACTGTTTTAATCACTGGTGGTAATCGCGGTATCGGCCTTCAGCTCTGCGAACAATACAGCGCGCGCGGTGATGACGTAATCGCTGTCGTTCGTGCAACAAACCCGGAGCTTGACGCCCTGCCCGTGCGCGTCATTTCCGGCGTAGACGTTGGAAGTGGGGCTTCCATGCCAGTTCTCAAGGAAGCCATTGGCGACCTGCACATCGATGTCTTGCTCAACAACGCCGGCATTCTGCGTAGCGACAGCTTCGATGCTCTCAATTATGAAGGCATGGAGGAGCAATTCAGAGTCAATACGCTGGGCCCTTTGCGCGTAACCGAAGCGCTTCTCGACAACCTCGATGCAGGCTCCAAAGTCGCAATCGTCAGCAGCCGCGTGGGCTCAATCGAAGACAATAGTTCCGGCGGCTATTACGGCTACCGAGCCTCCAAGACCGCCGTCAATCAAATAGGCATGAATCTCAAGCATGATCTTGCCCCGCGCGGCATAGCCGTAGGCTTGTTGCATCCGGGACTAGTGGCAACGGATATGACCGGCGGCCAGGGAATCACTGCAAAAGAGTCCGCAGAGGGCTTGATAAAGCGAATTGACGACCTAAATAATGATAACTCAGGCGGGTTCTGGCACGCCGAAGGTTATACACTTCCATGGTAGAATTAGCGCAGTTGCGTCACAAGGAGTAGTTGTCATGCAGGACAGTATTAATCATTTAGCACCAGTCGCTGAGGCGTCTGTCGAAGATCGTTCCCAATTTATCTGGAGATGCTATGCGCACGTTGTTGGCGCGATCCTGGCATTTGCAGCCATTGAAGTTTATTTCTTCAGTTCCGGCATCGCCCAAGCAATCGCAGCACCTCTGATCAACAATTGGTTGTTAGTGCTGGGTGGCTTCATGTTGGCCAGCTGGGGCGCCTCACACGTTGCGCATCGTATCGAATCTACTGCAGCACAATATGCGGCCTTCGCGTTTTTCATTTTCGTGGAAGCGATCATTTTCGTACCGCTGTTGTTCATTGCCAATTACCAGGCGCCAGGCGCGATCGAGAGCGCTGCGGGCGTTACGGTCCTTGGCTGTATTGGGCTCATCGCTACAGCAATGATCACACGCAAGGACTTTTCGTTCCTGCGCGGCATGCTGGTTTGGGGCGGTATGCTGGCGCTGGTAGCCATCGTCGGCTCGATCATTTTCGGTTTCCACCTGGGCACCTGGTTCTCGGTCGCCATGATTGGTTTTGCCGGCGCCGCGGTGCTGTATGACACGTCGAACATCATGCACCACTATCCGGCGGACAAGCATGTCGCCGCTGCTATGGCATTGTTTGCGTCTATCGCACTGATGTTCTGGTATATCTTGCAGCTCTTTATCAGCCGCGACTAAGCAGCACGCAAAGCATTATTAAAAAGGCCCGCTATTGCGGGCCTTTTTTTGTGGCTTTCCCTTATTTAACGGGTAACCTTTCGGTGCTTATATGGTGAGGAATCCCAAGATCCACGCAATAAAGGAGGGCTGAAATGAAGAAGCTGACACTGATTGGCGCTGTATTGGCGGCAACGCTTAGCCTCACTGCCTGCGACGAGGACAAGCTCATGTCCGAGCGCGGTTTTCGCTTACCAGACGGTGACGTCGCAGCCGGACGAGAGACGTTCTTGTACTTGCAATGCCATCAATGCCATACAGTGAGAGGTGAAGAGCTACCAGTTATTCCGGGCACCGAACCTTACGTCGAACTGGGCGGCAATGTTACTCATATCCGCACCTACGGCGAGCTGGTTACATCGATTGTGAATCCATCTCACAAGCTCGCGGACGGATATGCAAAAGACCTGGTGTCTGAGGACGGCGTTTCCAACATGTACATCTACAATCAATACATGACTGTGCAGGAGCTAACAGACCTCGTCAGATTCCTACAGCCACACTACGATGTGGTACCGCCACGCTACCAGTATCGAGTCTATCCCTAGATAGACTCGGTGCCGCCCATGTAGGGCCGCAGTACGTCCGGCACGCTGATGCTGCCGTCGGCCTGCTGGTAGTTCTCCATAATGGCGATCAATGCACGTCCGGCAGCTACACCGGACCCATTCAGTGTGTGGATGAGTTCAGGTTTGCCGCTGTCCGGATTGCGGCGTCGCGCCTGCATTCGGCGAGCCTGAAAATCGGTGCAATTGCTGCACGATGATATCTCGCGATACTTCTCCTGCCCTGGAAGCCAGACTTCCAGATCATAGGTCTTGGTTGCGCCAAAACCGACATCGCCGGCACACAAGACAACGACGCGATAAGGCAGGTCCAGTAACTGCAGAATTTTCTCTGCGTGTCCGGTCAATTCCTCAAGCGCAGTTGCCGACTCCTCCGCAGGCACGAGATGCACAAGTTCGACTTTCTCAAACTGATGCTGCCGAATCATGCCACGCGTATCCTGACCATAAGAGCCAGCCTCGGAGCGAAAACACGGCGTATGCGCTGTAAAACGTAATGGCAGCTGATCGGCCTCAAAAATGTGATCCCGACCAATATTGGTCAGCGGCACTTCCGCCGTCGGAATCAGGTACATCGGCGTTTCGGTATCGGTCTTGAATAAGTCCGCTTCAAATTTTGGTAACTGCCCGGTACCTTCCAGCGCATGATCGTGTACAAGGTACGGCACATAGGCTTCTTGATAGCCGTGCGCATCGATATGGGTATCCAGCATGAACGTGATTAACGCACGTTGCAGGCGGGCCAGTGAATCTCGCATAACGACAAAACGCGCGCCAGAGATCTTGGCGGCTGCATCGAAGTCGAGCATGCCACTCGCTTCGCCGAGATCAATATGATCGCGGGCCGCAAAATCAAATTCCCTTTTCTCGCCCCAGCGACGAATTTCCACGTTGTCGTTGTCATCCGAGCCGTCCGGCACTTCATCGTGCAGCAAGTTGGGCAGCCCAAGCTCGATATCGCGCAACGCACTTTGAATCGCGTGTAGCTCGCCCTGGCTTGCCTCGAGCTTTTCACCCAGACTTGCGACAGCTGCCAGCAATGGAGCAATGTCTTCGCCCTGAGCCTTCGCCTGCCCGATCGCCTTGGAGCGCGAATTTCTCTCACTCTGCAGTTGCTCGGTTTCGACCTGCAGCGCTTTGCGTTTTTCTTCCAGCGACAAATAGGCGTCGGCATCAAAGTCGAAGCCACGTCGCGCGAGGTTCGCTTTCACGTCTGATGTAGAGCTTCGCAGTAGTTTTGGGTCAATCATGGTTGTCTGTCTAGTTGGCTAGTTGCGCTTTCGTATTTGATCCAGTTTTTCGCGAATTTTGATCTCAAGCCCGCGAGGGACGGGATGATAATACGTCCGTTCACCCATGTCGTCGGGAAAATACTGCTCGCCTTCGGCAATCGCGTCTTTCTCGTCATGCGCATATCGATAATTCTCGCCATAGCCCAATTCTTTCATCAGTTTTGTCGGTGCGTTTCTCAGATGCATCGGTACTTCGAGAGAGCCAAACTCACGCGCATCCGATTGCGCCGCTTTAGCTGCCGTATACACGGCGTTGCTCTTGGCTGCACAGGCCAGATAAACCACGGACTGAGCGAGTGCCAACTCACCTTCCGGGCTACCAAGCCGCTCTAGTGTTTCCCAGGCATTCAGACATAGCTGTAGCGCGCGCGGATCCGCATTGCCGATATCCTCTGACGCAACCCGGATCATTCGCCGCGCGACATACAACGGATCGCAACCGCCATCGAGCATGCGCATCAACCAGTAAAGGGACGCATCCGGGTCTGATCCACGTATGGACTTGTGCAAAGCCGAGATCTGGTCGTAAAAATATTCCCCTTGCTTGTCAAACCGGCGCTGCCCACCAGCGACGACATCAGCAATCACCTTCTCGTCAATTTCTTCCTCTACCGCGAGGTCCGCCGCCAGTTCAAGAAGGTTCAGCGCCCGGCGCGCATCGCCGTCGGCCGCAGCCGCCAGCAGTCGCAGTGATTCGTCGCTAACGGTCTTGCTGTCGCCAAGTCCTCGATTCGGGTCGTGCAAGGCTCGTTGCAAGATTTTGAGCAGCGCCTCCTCGTCCAGCGCTTTCAGAACGTAGACTCTTGCTCGGGACAGCAACGCATTGTTGAGCTCAAATGATGGGTTCTCGGTCGTCGCGCCGATGAAGGTCAATGTTCCGTCTTCTACGTATGGCAGGAACGCATCCTGCTGCGACTTGTTAAAGCGATGTACCTCGTCAAGAAACAGAACCGTGCTGCGATTGGACATTTGGCGGTATTTCTTGGCTTCTTCTACCGCGGCTCGAACATCTTTTACGCCCGCCATGACTGCTGACAAGCTGATGAAGTGCGAGTCAGTCGTCGCCGCAATCATGCGGGCCAGAGTGGTTTTGCCGGTTCCGGGCGGACCCCAGAAAACCATAGAATGCGCACGGCCTTGCTGCAGCGCTTGTAGCAGCGGCTTGCCAGAGGCCAGCAGATGATCCTGCCCCGAGAACTCGGCCAAATTCGCTGGCCGCATACGATCGGCCAAAGGGCGATCAGCAACTTCGGCCGTCGCAGTCGCCTCAGGTACCTCGTTCGCGAATAGGTCAGCCATTCAGTTAGCGGGACCCACGGGCAGCGAGCTGAGCCTCGGCTCGCAGACTCCAGCCACCGACGCCAGTGACAGCAATAAGTAGCCCGACCGCAATTCCGCCGACGTCCGCCGCCAGGTCCAACCACTCGGCTGAACGATAGGGGATGAACTGCTGGCAAACTTCGATGAGAATGCCGAACAAAATCAGGCCAACACCGACACGCCAATAGGCATTGCGTTGGTATTGCCCGGAGAACCAGACTGCCAAAAACAGGAATGTCAGTGCGTGCACCCACTTGTCGACACCCATGAACCACGTTATCAACTCACGCGAGTCTTTCGCAAACCACACTGCGGGCATCATTGTCGCGGCCAATACCACGAGCAACAACACGATACCGGCAATTCGCCAGCGATGCGTATAGCGCAATGGCAGCATCAGGGGCTCGTCGCTTCGGCGGCGGCTGGCGTTCCAACGACGTCTACATCTTCCGGAATCGAGAATTCGAACTCGCCAGGCTCGAACAGCTCATTAATTGCGACGTCGTGCAGCGCCACTAGCGTGATCTGTTGCAGATTATCGAAGAACACCATTCGATAGAGTTGTTCGCGTTTGAAGCCAAGCTCTACCCGCAAGAAGCCGCTATCTGTATTTTTGGGGCTCAGCTGTACCCAGGTCGTACCTGCTTCTTCGTAGCTACCGTCATTATTAAACTGCTGCATCGCGTCGGCGGAACCACCCAGCAACAAGGCAGGTGTATTCGCCAATGCTTCGCGTTGCGATTTGACCGTGACCTGGGCGAGATCTACATCGTAACTCCAGATATTTAATCCATCCGCGACCAGCACTTGCTCATACGGTTCGGTGTAACGCCAACGAAACTGTCCGGGCCGTTGAATCTGCAAGGTGCCGCTAGTTCGTTCAAGCACCTCACCTTCCGCGTCGACCAGCGACTGTTCGAACCGGCCTTGTAGTGTCTTGATATCGTTGACGAAGGACTCGACCAAGCGAGCACCGGCATCGACCGAGGCGACATCATCCGCGGCCACCTCTTCGGCAAACACGAATGAGGGCAACAGAAAAACTGCGGCGAATAGCACCCGCGTAGTCTTGCGCATATTTTATTCCTTGGCCGCCGGCGGCACGAGAATTTCCCTGGAGCCATTGGACTGTAATGGCCCCACTAAGCCGGCCTCCTCCATACTCTCAACCATTCTTGCCGCCCGGTTGTAGCCGATTTTCAACCGTCGTTGCACCCCGGAAATTGAAGCTTTGCGTGTATCCATAACTACTTGGACAGCCTGATCGTACAAAGGATCCTGCTCGGCATCTGCTGAATTGCCCAATGTGTCGTCAAGGCCTGTCAGTCCGGGCGTCGGGCTTGATGGCCCGTCGACGATTTCTTCAATATATTGCGGCGCACCGCTCTTCTTCAGGTGCTTCACCACGCCGTGAACTTCGTGGTCGTCCACAAATGCGCCATGCACACGCACTGGCAGCGACGTGCCTGGCGGCAGATACAGCATGTCGCCGTGCCCGAGTAAGTTTTCCGCGCCCATTTGGTCAAGGATGGTCCTTGAATCAACCTTGGCGGATACCTGGAAGGCGATTCGAGTCGGCACGTTGGCCTTAATCAGACCGGTGATGACATCGACAGACGGCCGTTGGGTTGCCAACAACATATGGATGCCAGACGCTCGCGCTTTCTGCGCTAATCGCGCAATTAGTTCTTCGACTTTTTTGCCGACGATCATCATCATGTCAGCGAGCTCGTCGATGATTACGACGATATAGGGCAAATGTGTGAGCGTCGGATGCTCGATCGGTTTGTCCGGGTCGATGAGTTCGGGCGGCTTGAATATCGGGTCGAGAATCGGCTCCCCGGCATCGATCGCGTCTTTGACCTTACGGTTGTATCCGCCAATGTTGCGCACCCCGAGCGCCGCCATCAATTTGTAGCGCCGATCCATTTCCGCAACACACCAGCGCAGGGAATTCGCTGCGTCCTTCATGTCGGTAACGACCGGCGTCAGCAGGTGTGGGATACCCTCGTACACCGACAGTTCGAGCATCTTCGGATCAATCATGATCAGCCGAACCTGGTCCGCTTGCGTCTTGTACAACAGGCTCAGGATCATCGCGTTGATGCCGACCGATTTACCGGAGCCGGTGGTGCCGGCGATTAACAGATGCGGCATTCTGGCCAGGTCTGCGACCACGGAATGCCCCGCAATATCCTTGCCCAGCGCCAACGTTAGCGGCGATGACATGCTTTCATAGGCCTTCGACTTCAGAATCTCGCCGAGCGTTACCAGCTCACGATTTTCATTCGGAATCTCCAGACCGACGAAAGACTTGCCGGGAATCACCTCAACGACGCGCACACTGACCACAGACAGCGAGCGCGCGATATCTTTCGCCAGGTTAGCTATCTGGCTAACTTTCACGCCCGGTGCAGGATCGAGCTCAAAGCGGGTAATGACCGGTCCGGGTGATACCGACTGTACGACCACGTCGACGCCGAAGTCCTTAAGCTTGATCTCAACGAGACGGGACATCGCTTCCAGCGACTCCTCCGAGTAACCCAGGCGCTGGTCCGGCGCGTCGTCCAGAATCGACAGCGGTGGCAGCTCGCCAGCCGCTGGAGGATCAAACAACGGCACCTGTCGTTCGCGCTCGGCGCGCTCACTCGGCTCCAGCGCAGGCATTACCGGCTCTATCTTCGGCTTGCTGCGACCTGCTGTACGCTTTTTCTCGGTCTCAATAACAGTCTGGCGCGCGGCCTGCTGTTTGCGGCCTTCCGCTTTATCCTGCAACTCGCCAATCTTGAATCGCGCCTTTTCATAGCCGGTCAGACACCAGCGGCCAATCTTGTCCATCACCGAAAACCAGGAGATGCCCAGAAATAGCGACAACGACGCCACCCAGATCACGAACAGCAGCGTGCTGGCCCCAAGCAGCTTCATGACCGATACCAGCGATTCCCCCACTACCCGGCCGAGAATACCGCCCGCGGTCTCATTGAAGCCCTCTGGCGAGAAATGCAGGGTCGACAATGCGCAGCTGGTGATGAGAGTCAGCACAAAGCCGCCGACGCGCAGCGCGTAGTCCATTTTCGTGTACAGCTGTTGAGTTTTCTGTTCCCGGTACAACATCCAACCGAGGTAGAAGACTAGAAGCGTGAACAGGTACGCTGGCCGTCCGAAAAAGTCGAACAGCAGACCCGATACGTGCGCTCCAAGCCAACCGATGCCGTTCTTGATGTCGTCAGAAGCGGTTGCCTGGCTGAAACTTGGATCCGAGGGATCATAGGTAAACAGCGCATACCAGAGAATGAAGGCCAGCACGCCGAAGACGTACAGCGCACTCTCGCGTAGTGCGGTGGAAACCTGGCTCGAAAGTCGTGACACAGGCTGGGTGTTCTTTTGGGCTCTTGCCATAGTTAAAGTAGACTGCGAAATCGCGCGAGAATCGCGCCGGATTGAAAGGAATAAATTATACATGAGTGATTTGAAACATTGCCGACTTGTCATCCTGGGCTCAGGCCCGGCTGGTTATTCCGCCGCGGTGTATGCGGCCCGAGCCAACCTGGACCCGGTCATCATCACCGGGGTCGAACAGGGTGGGCAGCTGATGACGACCACCGACGTCGACAACTGGCCTGGTGACGTGGAAGGGCTGCAGGGACCTGCCTTGATGGATCGAATGCTCAAGCATGCAGAGCGATTCGACACGGAGATCATCAATGACCATATTCATACGGCCGATCTGTCGCAGAAACCCATCCGCCTCGACGGCGACTATGGCAGCTACACCTGTGATGCTTTGATTATTGCGACCGGCGCAACTGCGATGTACCTCGGCCTGCCGTCCGAAGAGGCGTTTAAAGGCCGCGGCGTCTCCGCTTGTGCGACTTGTGACGGATTTTTCTATCGCGGCAAGGATGTCGCCGTGATTGGTGGCGGTAATACGGCCGCCGAAGAGGCGCTGTACCTCAGCAACATCGCCTCAAAAGTGACACTGGTGCACCGCCGCGATGCGCTGCGCTCGGAAAAGATTCTGCAAGATCAGCTGTTCGAGAAAGAGAAAAACGGCAATATCGACATTCAATGGGACCACGTTGTCGATGAAGTGCTTGGCGATGATATGGGGGTCACCGGCCTTCGAATTCGCAGCACTAAGGACGAATCGAAGACGACCGACGTCGATCTCGCGGGTGTCTTCATCGCAATCGGACACAAGCCCAATACCAGTCTGTTTGATGGTCAGCTGGACATGAAGAATGGTTACATCACCATCAAGTCCGGGCTGGCTGGCGACGCGACGGCAACCAGCATCCCGGGGGTGTTTGCCGCAGGAGACGTGGCGGACCAGGTTTACAGACAAGCAGTGACATCAGCGGGCGCCGGTTGCATGGCCGCGCTCGACGCTGAAAAATATCTGGATGCGTTAGAGACCTGATCAAAGTAACCGTAAACGAAGCTATTGGCGACATCTCCAGCGATGACTGGAACGCACTGCTCGGCCCGGATTACCCTTTTCTGCAGCACGCATTTCTGCATGCGGCCGAAGCAAGTGGCTCCGTAGCTCCAGAAACCGGCTGGACGCCTAGACATCTGACGCTGTACGAAAATGACAAGCTTCGCGCAGCAATGCCGCTGTACGAGAAGAGTCACTCCTGGGGTGAGTTCGTGTTCGACTGGGCCTGGGCGCAGGCTTACGAACGAGCCGGACTCGACTACTACCCGAAGCTGGTGTCTGCCGTGCCGTTTACGCCCGCACAAAGCAGTCGAATGTTGCTGCGCGATCAGGACGACCAGGAAGCGGCCAAAATATTGCTGACGGCGGCTGTCCGGCTTGCAGAGGAAACCGATTGCTCTTCACTTCACGTACAGTTTCCAACGCCGGCGGACTTATCGATCTGCAAGGAACTGTCATTGAAGGTGCGCAAGGATTGTCAGTTTCATTGGCACAACCAGAATTACACTGATTTCGACGAGTTTCTCGGCACGTTCAGTGCAAAAAAACGTAAGAAAGTTCGCCAGGACCGTCGCCGCGTTGCTCAGGCCGACATCTCCTTTCGTCGTCTGCATGGACACGAGATGGACGCATCGCTCTGGCGCCTCGCTTATCAGTTGATCAGCATCACATTCATGCGCCGCGGCTCGATGCCCTACTTCGATCTGTCTTTTTTCGAAACGATTGCCACAAGACTTGCCGACAATATCCTCGTTATTTTCGCGGAACAGAATGACAAAGCGATAGCGGCCGCAATATTTTTCGAAAGTCACGACACGCTATACGGTCGCTATTGGGGCAGCGACGACTACTACGATGCCCTGCATTTCGAGACCTGTTACTACCAGGGAATCGAGTACTGCATCGACACAGGCAAGCGCTCATTTGAACCTGGCACCCAAGGCGAACACAAGATTGCGCGTGGATTTTCACCGCAGGAAACCAATTCTGCGCATTGGCTGCGCCACCCAGAGTTTTTTGCCGCGATCGGTGAATACCTGAATGAGGAAGCTCGTCATGTTGACCGGTACATGGAAGCTGTCGACCAGCACAGCCCGTATCGTGAATAATTCCCAGGTTGCATGGCTAAGCCCAACAGATCCAGTGGAAGCATTTCCACCGGTCGAACTCGCACTGCGAGAACCCGATGGCCTGCTGGCCGCCGGCGGTGACCTGAGCAACGAACGACTTCTTACCGCCTATCGTGCCGGCATCTTTCCGTGGTACGAAGAAGGTCAGCCAATTCTTTGGTGGTCTCCCGACCCACGCTGCGTTATCGCGCCGGGCGAGTTTCATGTTTCGAGGCGGTTGCGCCAGTACGCGCGTCGCTCTTCGTTTACCCTGAGCTGCAATCGGGACTTTGCAGGTGTCATCAAGGCCTGTGCGGGCGAGCGAAGCTACCAGCAAGGAACCTGGATCACCGAGGACATCCAACGCGCGTTTCTCGCTTTGCATGACGACGGCTGGGCACATTCAGTAGAAATCTGGGACCGCTCCACTTTGGTCGGCGGCATTTACGGCATGAGTATCGGTCGCGTATTTTTTGGCGAGTCCATGTTCAGCCACCGGGACAACGCGTCCAAGTTTGCGATGCTCGGATTGTGCTCGATTCTGCAGCAAAACCGATTCGAACTGTTGGACTGTCAGGTCATTTCTCAGCATCTTCTGACCCTCGGTGCTCGCATGATCGAGCGATCAGAGTTCGTGAATAGTCTCGACGATTACTGTACGAACCTGGAGCAATTCACGAACTGGCCTGCGAAAGTAGCCAGTATTGGGGATTTCCTGCCCAAATAGCGGCCTGTTTCATTGCAATAGGCGTGCCGTTTCTGCACAATTCGCGAGCCTTTTACAGTAGAGAGAACTGCAGACCTTGGCGAAAGAAGAAGCCATTCAGATGGAAGGTGTCGTTAGCGAGACACTGCCCAACACGACGTTTCGAGTTGAACTCGAGAACGGCCATATTGTTACCGCGCACATTTCCGGCAAAATGCGAAAGAACTACATCCGTATTTTGACCGGCGACAGCGTAACGGTTGAGTTAACACCGTACGATCTTTCCAAAGGCAGAATCGTCTACCGCGGCAAGTAAATCTACTCGGGCAGGTGCTCGAGCTCTTTGACCACAGGCTCTGCGTTTAACTCCAGCGTGTCGTCGGCTCCAACCGTAATCCGAACGTGGCCGCCTTCGGCCAAACTCCCGAATAATAGCTCTTCCGCCAGTGGACGCTTGATGTGTTCCTGGATGACTCTGCTCATTGGCCGTGCACCCATTTTGACGTCGTAACCGCGCTCAGCAATCCATAGCCGCGCCTGGTCATCAAGCTCCAGCGTGACGTTGTTATTGCCCAGCTTCGCCTCAAGTTCCACAACCAGTTTGTCGACAACGCGTTTAACTGACTCGCTGTCCAGCGCCGCGAACTGAATGATCGCATCGAGACGATTGCGGAATTCCGGCGTGAATGACTTACGAATAATCTCCATGCCGTCCGTACTGTGGTCCTGCTGCGTAAAACCTACCGACGCGCGCGTCATTTCCTGAGCTCCGGCATTGGTCGTCATGATTAAGATGACATTACGAAAATCAGCTTCACGACCATTGTTGTCGGTCAACTTGCCGTGATCCATTACCTGCAGCAGCAGATTGAAAACTTCAGGATGCGCTTTCTCAACCTCATCGAGCAGCACCACCGCATGCGGATTCTTGGTCACAGCTTCAGTAAGCAGACCACCTTGGTCGAAACCGACATAGCCCGGCGGTGCACCGATCAGCCTGGAAACCGTGTGCCGCTCCATATATTCCGACATATCAAATCGAATCAATTCGACGCCCATGCACATCGCCAGCTGCCGTGTGACTTCCGTCTTGCCGACGCCGGTCGGCCCAGCTAACAGAAACGAGCCGATGGGTTTTTCTTCTTCGCGCAAACCAGAACGCGCCATCTTGATTGCCGCGCTCAAAGATTCGACGGCCATGTCCTGCCCAAATATCGTTAACTTGAGATCTCGTTCAAGGGTTCGCAACGTATCGCGATCTGATGCTGAAACGCTTTTCGCAGGTATGCGCGCCATTTTTGAAATTATGTTCTCGACCATCTCGACGGTAACTCGTGACTCGCGCTTGTCCTCTGGCTGCAGGCGGAGATTGGCACCCGCTTCGTCAATTACGTCAATCGCCTTGTCCGGCAATTTGCGGTCGTTGATGTGCCGATACGACAGTTGCACGGCCGCGTCGAGCGCATCGGAATCGTATTTCACGCCATGGTGTTCCTCGAAGCGACTTTTAAGCCCATGCAGAATCGCGATCGTTTCCTCGAGAGTTGGCTCGGGCACGTCAATTTTTTGGAAGCGACGCGCCAGCGCATGGTCTTTTTCAAAGATTCCACGGTATTCCGCATAGGTTGTTGAACCGATACAGCGAATGTCACCGTTGGCGAGCACCGGTTTAATCAGATTGCTCGCATCCATCACTCCACCAGAGGCAGCACCGGCGCCGATCACGGTATGAATTTCGTCAATAAACAGAATTGCACTCGGGTCTTCCTTGATCTCGGCGATAACACCCTTCAGGCGCTTCTCAAAATCTCCGCGATACTTCGTACCCGCAATGAGGGTTCCCATGTCTAGCGCATAAATGGTCGCGTCTTTGAGAACCTCTGGAACCCGTTCCTCGGTAATCAGGCGTGCGAGTCCTTCTGCGAGTGCCGTCTTGCCGACACCTGCGTCACCCACGTAAAGCGGATTATTCTTACGACGCCTGCACAGAATCTGCACGGTGCGCTCTACCTCTATTTCCCGCCCAATCAACGGATCAATTTTGCCGTCGATGGCTAACTGGTTGAGGTTGCTGGCATACAGGTCCAGCGGCGACGATTCCGGTTCTGCCTCCTGCTCGTATGACTCTGCCTGCTCGGTGTTGCCCTGGTCGCCGCTCACCTGTGGCATTCCATGAGAAATGAAGTTGACAACATCGAGGCGACTGACGTCCTGCAGACTAAGCAGGTAAACCGCCTGGGACTGCTTTTCGCTAAAAATAGCGACCAACACATTTACGCTGCTGACTTCTTTTTTACCGCTCGATTGCACATGAAACACCGCTCGTTGGAGCACCCGCTGGAATCCCAGCGTCGGCTGTACCTCGGTATCGTCATCAACATCCAGCAAAGGGGTTTGTTCGTCGACAAATTCGACAAGCTGGCGCCGTAGCTCAGGAATATTGGAGCCGCAGGCTTTAAGCACCTCATGAATCTTAGGGATATCGAGAAGCGCCAGCAGAAGGTGCTCCACCGTCATGAATTCATGGCGTTGGTCACGCGCTTTTTGAAACGCCTCATTCAGACAAAATTCAAGCTCACTACTTAGCATCGATCAATCACCATCGTGGTTAGATTCATGACTCTTCCATCGTACACAACAACGGATGTTGGTGCTGTTGTGCGAGTGCCGATACCTGAGCCACTTTGGTTTCGGCAATCTCGAAATTAAATACGCCGCAAATTCCTTTGCCTTTGGTATGCACTTCCAGCATTACCTGCGTTGCTCGCGTGCGTTCCATTGCAAATATAGTTTCGAGCACGTCGACGACAAACTCCATTGGAGTGTAATCATCGTTGATCAAAAGCACGCGATATAGTGGCGGCCGCTTAATTTTCGGTCGCGCCTCTTCTACCGCCAGGTCGTAACCGTCGGCGCGTTCAAACTGGTCGTCGTTCTCACTCATATTGCTCTATTCTTCGGGAATTCAGGACAATTGCGACTCGGGGCCGCGCGTTGCAGGTTATTATATATGGGCGTGTATTCGTATTCTCCAAGCCCACTTGACATATTTTGTTCTAAAACGCGCTATATCATTGCTTATTATGGGTTTTTTCAACATTTCGGGCTTGTTTGCGGGTAACTGCAACCCGTATCATCTGTACGCCGCGTTTATATAGAGACCGGAACTATCAAAAGACCTCACTCATCATGACTCAGCACGCAAAGTGGTCTGATTTGGCCAGCATGGATGGCCCGAAGACACTCGCCGCCGCAAGCCAATTGTTGCCGGGATGGATTAGTCTCGTCCTGGTTATTCTGATTGGCTGGCAACTTGCCCATCTTGTATGGGCGTTAGTACCCGCCCCCGCAGCAGGCGATGCAGTTGTGACCCCTGCCAGGGTATCCAGCGTCGCAGAGAATGATGCGGGTGAGCTCAATGTCAATGCGATTTCGGCGGCACACATTTTCGGCATCGCCAGCGCCGAAGACGCGGCCCCAGCGCCGGCACCCGAAGAATATGAAGATCTACGCGAAACTCGCCTTTCAAATCTGAGCCTCAAAGGCACCATCGCAGCTGATCCGGCCGAGCTGTCGGTTGCGATCATCGCTGATGGCGGCAACAAGGAAAAGGTCTACGTTATCGGTAGTTCGGTCACCAATGGCGCGGAACTGCATGCGGTCTATGCCGACCGTGTTGTATTGAATGAGAACGGCGTCCTGACGAATCTAAAATTGCCGAAAGATTTTCCGGAAGGCACTGCGCCACCGACACGCCGCAATACCACCACTTCGATTCGACCCGCACCGGTGGCCAAAGAATCCATTCAATCGGTCGTTGCTCAGAATGTGTCGAAGCTCTCGGACGTCATTCGGCCAACACCGTATTTTGTTGACGGACAGCAACAAGGTTACCGGGTTTACCCGGGTAGAAACCGTCAACAATTCACAGCCTTGGGCCTGCGACCCGGCGACCTGGTCAAAGACATCGACGGCCAGTCACTGACCGATCCAACCCAGGCCATGAAGATTTTCCAGACTCTCGGTGAGTCAAGCGAGGTTTCGGTAACTGTGGAACGCAACGGTCAGCCGGAAACCATCATTTTACGTACCGAGCAACTCGACATCGCGGACGAAACAGACAAATGAATTCAATGAAACGCAAACTCTGGCGTAACTTTTCAATCGTGGCGATCTGCTGTCTGAGCATGCTTGGAGCCCCGCTTGCCTGGTCGCAGCAGGCAACGATCACGCCAAATTATAAAGACGCCGATATTCGTCAGATTATCGAGGCTGTTGGTGAGGTCACGCAGAAAAACTTCATAATCGATACGCGGGTGAACGCCAAGGTCACGATGCTGTCGTCGACGCCGATGACCCCTGACGCTTTCTACGAAGCGTTTCTCTCGATTCTGGCAGTACACGGCTTCGTTGCGGTCAAGACCGGCGATATCATCAAGATCGTACCGGATGCGCAGTCGCGACAATACGCAGGCCCGCTCGGAGCAGGTTCGGCCGATGGCGCGGACGATATTGTGACTCAGGTCATCCGGGTCGAAAACGTCGGTGCAGCGCAGCTCGTGCCCATCTTGCGCCCGCTCATTCCGCAGTATGGTCACCTGGCGGCGCATCCTGGTTCAAACATGCTGATCATTTCAGATCGTGCGTCCAACGTGAATCGCATGCTAAGCATCATCCGTCGCATCGACCAGTCGAATGACGACGACATTGAGGTTGTGCGCCTGGAGCATGCATCGGCCGCTGAAATCGTGCGTCTCATGACTACCCTGACGCAGCAACCTCGTGCCGACGGTGTACCCATCACTACCAGTCTCGTCGCTGATGCCAGAACCAACAGCGTTCTGATCGGCGGCGACAAGAGCGAACGACTAAGGCTCCGCGCACTGATTGCGCATCTCGATTCACCGCTCGAAGCAGGCGGCGACACACAGGTTCGATACCTTCGCTATGCAGATGCCGAAGAGCTGGCCACAAAACTTCAAACCCATTTCAGCACGCAGGTTCAGGCCGCCGCCAGCACTACGGGGGCGGCACCAGCGCAAACCGGTGATGTCAGCGTATGGGCCGACACCCAGACCAATGCACTGGTAGTCAACGCGCCGCCAAAAATGATGCGCTCTCTGATGCAAATCGTGGATCGGCTCGACATCCGCCGTGCCCAGGTCCTGGTCGAAGCGATCATCGTCGAGGTCATTGCGGACAAGACAGCCGAACTTGGTATTACCTGGGCCGTGGAAGGCACCAGCTCGAATACCCCGATCGGCGCGACAAACTTCCCCGATTTCGGCCCTGGCGTTGTGCAATTGGGTGCTGCTGCCGGCAGCGGCGGTGACATAAATCCCGCTGGCCTGATTGGAGACGGCATAACCTTCGGGTTAGGCCGGCTTTCGGACAGTGGTGTGAGTTTTGCGGCAATTCTTCGCGCACTGGAAGGTAACGCCGACACCAACATCATCTCGACGCCCTCTATTGTCACAACCGATAACGAGGAAGCGAGTCTGAATGTTGGCCAGGAAGTGCCATTTGTTACCGGTTCATACAGCAATACCGGCAACGCAGGCGGCTCCGTGAATCCGTTCCAAACGATTCAGCGTGAACAGATCGGTGTCAAACTAACAATCACGCCGCAGATCAATGAAGGCAACTCTTTACTGCTCGACATATCTCAGGAAATCTCAAATATTGCGCAGTCGGCGGAAGGCGCAGTTGACCTCATTACCAATGAGCGCATCCTGGAAACAACCGTGATTGTTGACGACGGACAAATCCTGGTGCTCGGCGGGTTGTTGGAAGACGTCATGCGCGAAAGTGAACAGCGGGTACCCTTCCTCGGCAGCATTCCTGGCTTGGGCGCGCTGTTCCGCAGCCGCAAGACAGACCTGGTAAAGACCAACTTGTTGGTATTCATTCGACCGAAAATTCTTCGCGACGCATCGCAGACTTCACTAGAGACCAACGCAAAGTACAATTACATACGTGATGTACTCCGGCAAAACAGCGGTGATGGCGTTAACCTGATGCGCGATGCAGAAACATTCCAGTTACCGCCGTTCGAAGAAGCCAATGATTCAGCGCCGGGCGAAAGCACCAGGGTCTACGGCGATCAAGAATCCGCGGCTGAAGAAAGCGAATCTGAAAATACAGAATAATGAGTAGCGACACGGAAATTGCCCTGGAGTCGACGGACGCTGTCGAGAACACCGGCTCGATTCAACGCGCTCTGCCTTTCTCGTTTGCTAAACGTCACGGCATATTGATTCGTGACATTACGAGCGAGAGCGCGGAAGCTGTTTGCCGACCAGGAATCACTCCGCAAAGTCTTGCAGAAGTGCGACGTTTCGCCGGCGTACCGCTGAATATCTCGCGCGTCACCCTGGAAGCATTCGACGCTCTGTTGCAGGAGTCCTATGAACAGGGCAACCGCAATGCGATGCAGATGGTCGGCGGGCTCGACGATGAGATGGACCTGACGCAGGTCGCACAGGAACTGCAGGAACCATCCGATCTGCTGGAAAGCGATGATGATGCTCCTATCATTCGATTCATCAATGCCGTCCTCACCGAAGCCGTCAAAGACAACGCCTCAGATGTTCACATAGAGCCTTACGAAAATCGCCTCGGGGTACGTTTCCGCGTTGATGGTGTTCTGCGTGAAGTCCTTGAAACCCGGCGGCAACTTGCACCTCTGGTCGTTTCAAGAATCAAGGTAATGTCCAAGCTCGACATCGCAGAGAAGCGATTGCCGCAAGATGGTCGAATTTCGTTACGCATCGCCGGACGCGCGGTCGACGTTCGTGTCTCCACCATGCCGTCGGGGCACGGTGAACGCGTCGTATTGCGACTGCTCGACAAGCAGGCCGGTCGTCTTGATCTGAATTCACTCGGCATGGCCGACGCGTCTACGCAGACCATGGACGAGCTAATTCACAAACCGCACGGCATCATTCTCGTAACGGGACCAACCGGCTCCGGTAAGACAACCACGCTGTATGCGGCACTGGAAAGAATCAACGACAATAGTCGCAACATCATGACGGTCGAAGATCCGATCGAGTATTTCATTGACGGGATTGGCCAGACGCAGGTCAACACCAAAGTTGAGATGACCTTTGCGCGCGGCTTACGAGCGATTCTGCGCCAGGACCCTGATGTAGTAATGGTCGGCGAAATACGCGACATCGAAACCGCGGAAATCGCCGTACAGGCAAGTCTCACCGGCCACCTGGTCTTATCAACTCTACACACCAATACTGCGACTGGCGCGGTAACCCGTTTGCGAGACATGGGCGTTGAACCGTTCCTGTTGTCTTCCAGCCTCATCGGCGTACTTGCCCAACGCCTCGTTCGCGTTCTCGACAACGACACCAAGGTCCCGCATACCGCCAACGATTATGAGTGCAAGATGCTTGGAGCCGACCCGGCTAATCCGCCAACGCTTTACAAACCCGGGCCGGGGCCGAATGGCGGCTACGCAGGTCGTACCGGAATCTATGAACTCATCGCTATCGACGAAGCCATGCGCACCATGATTCATGATGGCGCGAGCGAACAGGACCTGGACCGGCATGCGCGCGAGTTCAGCACCAGTATTCGTGGCGATGGTCGCCGCCGGGTTCTGGCCGGCGAAACCACGCTGGAAGAAGTACTTCGCGTAACACGCGAGGACTAGCATGGGTGCCTTTGAGTATGTCGCGCTGGATCAGGCCGGCAAAGAATCGAAAGGGCTGATTGAGGGCGACACGCCCAAGCACGTCCGGCAAATACTTCGCGATCGCAGCTTGCTGCCCGTTGCCGTTACCGAAGTCGCGCAGAAAGAAGCAAAGCGACAGCGCAGCTTTTCGATGCGCAGAGGCATGTCGGCTTCAGAGCTCGCGATCATTACCCGCCAACTGGCTTCATTGTCGCAGTCTGGCCTGCCGCTGGAGGAAGCCCTACTCGCCGTCGCGCAGCAGAACGACAATCCGCGCAGCAAGAGCATCGTGCTTGGCGTTCGATCCAAAGTCATTGAGGGGCATACTTTAGCTGACGGTCTGAAAGAGTTTCCGCAGGCGTTTCCCGACCTATACCGTTCCACCGTCGCGGCGGGCGAGCAATCAGGTCACCTGGACGTCGTCCTCGAGCGTCTCGCAGATTACACGGAAGCACGCCAGGAACTCCGACAACGCATCAACAATGCGATGGTCTACCCGATTGCGTTGATTCTGATGTCAATTGGCATCATCGCCTTTATGCTGGCATCCGTCGTGCCGCGCATTGTCAGTATCTTCGAGAATACGTCGGGTGAACTTCCGACTCTGACTCGCATCATGATTTCGTCAAGCGATTTTCTGCGCACCCAGTGGCCGTTTCTTATTATCGGCATTGCCGCAGCCGCCTACGGAATCTGGTATTTACTCAAGCAGGAAGGGCCACGGCGTCGCTATCATCATTTCCTGTTACGCATGCCAATCGCCGGGCGCCTGACGCGAGGCATAAACACGGCACGATTTACACGCACGCTGAGTATTCTCGCGGGTAGTGGCGTACCGATCCTTGAAGCGCTAAAAATTTCAGCCGCGGTCATCGAGAATTTACCCATGCGAGAGGCAGTTCTGGACGCCTCATCGCGAGTTCGCGAAGGTGCTTCCATTAGCCAATCGCTTGCCACCAGCAAACTCTTCCCACCGATGATGATCCACCTGATCGCCAGCGGCGAGGCCGGCGGAAAACTCGAGGAGATGCTCACTCGAACTGCGAACTACCAGGAACGCGAAGTTGACGGATTGATCGCCACCTTGCTCGGGATCCTGCAACCGCTGCTGATCGTGATCATGGGCGGCATCGTCATGACGATTGTTTTGGCCGTCCTGATGCCAATTTTTGAGATTAACGATCTAATTCGCTAATTCGTCGCTTGCGCCGCGTTTTTTTTCGCGCTATACAAGAAAAAGACTGATCTGGAGGCGTTTGTGGTGAACGGTGAAGGCACTAAAGTAGAAGGACAAACTGAAGCAACTGACGTTGTCGACGAGGAGATTGTTGACGACCCTGAGGCGACGGTCGTTCTGACCGAAGTCGACGCTGAAGATGGCATGGCTGAAACCGTCGTTGATCTCAATGTCGAGGCGATGGTTGCCAAGATTGAGAATGCTGACGAAGAAGTGCTCGCACAAAAGCGCGAGGCAAAAAAACGCCTGGATGAGGCGCAAGAGAAACTGAATGAAGACGACCAGTTTGGCAGCACCTACGCATTCGACCTTGACGACGACTTGACTACCTAAAATCCCTCGACGTCACGAGTAAATTTCCCAACATATCGGTGTGATCTATGAGCTGCCGCGCGATCACGTGCAGCACCTTACCTTCGATCTGCAGTTCGCCCTGAACACCCATTAGCCGTGCATTAAGCAACGTCGCGCGGAACGTCTCCGCAACCCGTTTCCAGACAATAAGATTGATATGTCCCGTCTCGTCTTCCAACGTGACGAAGGTAACGCCACTCGCTGTTCCTGGTCGCTGTTTCGTAATGACCAACCCCGCCACGTTCACGTTTGAACCATTGCCGAGCTCTGGCAGGCAGGAGGCCGGCCGGTACCGGTAGCGATCAAGACGATGTCGTAACAGATGCAAGGGATGGCGCTCCAGCGTCATCCCAAGGCTCTTGTAATCGGCGACAATGTTCTGCCCTTCAGTGGGTTTCCTGAGCAGTGGTGTCGGCTCGTAGCGTTCCATGGAGTCGAACAAAGGCGTTGGTTCCTCGACGCCCGCGACAGCCCAGCGCGCCTGGTGCCGATGCCCGGCCAGCGACTCCAGTGCGGCGGCGGATGCCAGCGCACCTAACTCGCGACGATCAAGGCTAGTTGCCTCCACCAGGGACTGAATACTGCGGTAACCTTCCTGTGGTCGTGCCGCCACGATACGTCGTCCCGCATTCTCTGAGAGACTTTTGACTTGGCGCAGACCAAGCCGTAATGCCGCAGTACCCCGCTCGCTTTTTTCCAGCGTACAATCCCACTCACTTGCATTGACGTCGACCTTGCGGATCTCGACATCGTGACGACGTGCGTCCTGGGTCAACTGTGCTGCCGAATAAAATCCCATTGGCTGGCTGTTCAGCAATGCCGCGGTAAAAGCCGCGGGCGTATGACATTTCAGCCACGATGAAACGTAAACGAGCAACGCGAAACTAGCTGAATGCGACTCTGGAAAACCGTACTCACCGAACCCTTCAATCTGCCGAAAAATCTGCCGCGCAAACTCTTCCTCGTAACCGCGCTCACGCATGCCGGTGATTAATTTCTCTTCGAAAGGTCCCAGGCCGCCGCGGCGCTTCCAGGCCGCCATTGCTCGCCGCAGCTGATCCGCCTCTCCCGGCGTAAAGCCAGCAGCGACAATTGCCAACTGCATGACCTGCTCCTGGAATATCGGCACGCCAAGCGTCCGCTGCAATACGCCTTTAACGTCCTCACTGGGATAATCGACGGGCTCCTCGCCATTACGGCGCCGCAGGTAAGGATGCACCATATCGCCCTGGATCGGTCCCGGCCGAATGATCGCAACCTCGACTACCAGGTCGTAGTAACAACGTGGTCGCAGCCGTGGCAACATCGCCATCTGGGCACGCGACTCAATCTGGAAAACACCCATGGTGTCGCCGTGGCAAATCATGTCGTAGACCTCGGGATCTTCCGCCGGCACGCTCGCTAATGTGAGCTCACGCCCATCAAACTGACGAATCAGTTCGAAACTGCGTCGAATCGCGGTCAACATGCCCAGCCCAAGCACATCAACCTTGAGCAGACCCAGGTCTTCAAGATCTGTCTTCTCCCACTGGATCACTGTTCGGTCCGGCATCGCCGCATTTTCGACCGGTACCAAGTCGGACAAGGGGCCATTGGAAATTACAAAGCCACCGACGTGTTGCGACAAATGCCGTGGAAAACCCAGCAGCTCGCGAACCAGGTACAACAGCCGCTTCATGATCGGACTTTCCGGATCCAGACCAGCCTCGAGCACACGGCTATCGTCAACCTGCATGCCATCCCACCACTGCATCGAGCGCGCTAATCGACTGAGCTGCAGCTCACTTAAGCCCAGCGCCTTGCCGACATCACGCAACGCGCTGCGGGGCCGGTAAGTAATCATGGTTGCCGCAAGTGCCGCCCGCTCCCGGCCATACTTGGTATAGATGTACTGAATAACCTCTTCGCGCCGCTCATGTTCGAAATCGACATCGATATCCGGCGGTTCATTACGCTCCTTGGAGATAAAGCGCTCGACCAGCATCGCCATTCGGCCCGGGTCAACCTCGGTGATGCCCAGACAAAAACAGACGGCCGAGTTGGCCGCAGAACCGCGACCCTGGCAAAGAATGTCCTGTCCACGGGCAAACGCAACGATGTCATAGACCGTCAGGAAATACGGCTCGTAGCGCAGCTCAGCGATCAACTTGAGTTCATGTTCGACCAGTTTGACGACCTTCTGTGGAGTACCATCGGGCCAGCGGCGCTGCATCCCCTCCTCTGTTAACTGGCGCAAGTAGCTGGCCGGCGTCTCACCCGGCGGCACGATCTCATCTGGATATTCATAACGCAGTTCATCGAGCGAGAAATCAATCTGATCCGCTATACGGCTGGTTTCGGCCAACAAGTCTGCCGGGTAAAAATGTTGCAGTACTTCGAGCGTACGCAGATGACGTTCGCCATTCGGGTACAGCGCAAAACCTGCGTTCTCGATCGTCACACCTTCGCGTATCGCAGTCAGCATGTCCTGCAGGACGCGTCTTGAACGTCGATGCATATGCACATCGCCTGCAGCGACCAGTGGCAATTTCAGGCGTTGGCCCAGGGCCTGTAATCGCTCAAGCTGGTGCTGCTGTCGCCCGTCTGCGAGCAGCTCAACGGCGATCCAGAGCCGGTCACGAAACGTTTCGCGTATCCAGTGGTCCTCGACATCAAGATCGTAGTCGTCATCCGGCACCCAAAGGACCAGGCAACCCGGTAAACCATTTTCGAAGGCCAGGCGCGTTAATTCGTAACGGCCCTTCTCTGCAGCACGGCGTGCTTTCGTGATGAGCTCGCATAACGCCGCATAGCCGGCGCGATTTTGTACGAGCACGACAAGCTTGCGACCACTTTGCAGTTGCAGCTCGGTGCCAATAATAAGCTTTGCCAGGCCGTACTCTTTCGCTGCCATATGTGCACGGACGATGCCCGACATGGTGCATTCGTCGGTGATAGCCAATGCCTCATAGCCAAGCGCAACGGCTGTCTCCACCAACTCCTCAGGATGCGAGGCACCGCGAAGGAAAGTGAAATTACTCAGCGCATGGAGTTCAGCGTAACGCGCCTGCGTCATCCAAAAATGCCGTGCAAATACCAGTCTGCTGTACGACTGCGATTACGAAACACCCACAGCCGCAAACCCTGTGGATTTATCGCCGTGTAGTAATCACGGGTAATGCTGTCATCATCCCACCAGCCTGTTTCCAGGCGTTCAGGGCCTTCGAGCAAGGTCAGGCGACCACCCTGGTGCAACGGATAGCCCTGTTCTGCAGGCAATAACGTGGGCTCCGGTAACATCCACAGCGGCCGGCAAAGACTGTGTCGAATAGCGCATAACGATGCAATGCTCTTGCCCCCGGGAAAGCCCTGCAAACGCCATGCGCGCTGCGGCCTGTGCTCTGCAACCGTGGCAACACTATGGACAAACTGATTACCGATGCGTGCTGCCAGCCGCTCAGCCAGCTGTGTCATTGAGTAGCGTCGGCCCTGATTACGCTGGTGGGAGCGACTCTTGCCTTGTAATGCTAAACGTTCAGTGGCTGCCTGCATCGCCTGATTACGACCGCCTTGTAAACGCACGGCAATCACCGGCTCGGGTAACTGCACACGCTCGAAACGGATACGCAGTAAATCCAGCCAGTGATCTGCACGCCGTTCAAATTCAGCGCCGCCCAAAAAAACCTGGGTCGCAGGTGCACGCAGATGAAAAAAAGTGAACCGGAGTCGTTGCGTGCCCAGCTGTCGGGTTAGTAAGAAACGTTGCAGCGACAACAGCAGCTCATGGCAAATAGCAAATAGCGCTTCGCGATCGCTTTGCTCTTCGGTCATCTCGTAGTCTGCACAAAAGCGTTCCGGCGCGCGCCAGGATGTACGCGGATCCGGCAATCGACCTAGAGCACGATCCAGCTGCAGGAGCCGTTGTGAGCCAAAGCGGCGTGCAAAACCTTCTCTGGGCAAACGCAGGCAGTCACCAACCGTTGTCATCCCCATAGCGCTGATCGAGTCACAAGTTGCAACTGGCCAGCCCATGCAACTCAAGGGCAAATCACGCAACACACTTGTTATGTTGGCCGGCTCGCGAACACAGGCCCGGCGACCCGCCCTCGCCATCCAGGTTGCAGCAAGCGGTGTCGGCGCAATCGCCAGCGCCGCTGTAAAACCTTGTTGCTCGAGTCCTGCCGCAAGCTGCTGCCTAAGGCTGGGCAGACCTCCGTATAAACGCAGGCTGCCAGCGACCTCAAGCAACAACACGTCGTGCCCGGCAATATTGACGACTGAAGTGAACTGCTCCAGCCAACTCGCGAGTTGCTCAACAACCTGTTGCTCACGCAACACACTACGCTCTGCAACATGCAATGTCGGCAATAGGGCCAGCGCCGCATTTGTGGACTGGCCTGGCTGTATGCCGGCCGCCGCCGCTTTCGGGCACGTCAGCAAGACACGATGTATACCGTGCTGCTCTTCGACAACCGCACTAGCCTCTTTAGGTGTCCCGCAGGCCTCGAGCGCAAGGCTCTGCAGATAGACACAGAACCATAAGCGTTGTACGGCTGTTGCCGTCGCGGTTGGAGTCCGCGGCGCAGCGGGCGGCGTATCGAATACTAGTGCGTGTTGCATTACAAAATGTCATGCAACACGGCCGGGTGGCCGCCACGACTTTTAAAAATATTGAGACGCGTACCGGCTGCGTTTGCCTGCATCTCGATGCGCAATGCAGCAGCAGAAGGTTCTGTTCGTGCGCTAAGCGGCCTGAATGCTATCGCCCAGCTATTGCCCTTCTCCGCGGCAAGTTGTAGTCGCCGACTGGCCTGATCATCAAGTTGCTCAGGCCACAGCAATACCGCTGCACAGGTTCCGGATGATAACGCCTGTTCAGCTGACCACAATATTTCCTGGTCTGTCCTTGGCCGTACGATCAGCATCCGTGATAAATCGATACCCCATTGCTGCAATGCCGGTGGATAGGGTTGAAACGGCGGCGCTACCCAGGCAATCCAGCCTGGCTCTGAAAAGTCAGCGGCTGTTTCTTCGACACTTAATGCCGCCAGAGCCGGCATTAGCAGCCGCAACTCGCCAATACCGTAATACTCGGTGAGAATCTCGGTTAGTGCGTGCCGCGGCCAGCCGCCACCTGGCAGGTGGCGGTCGAGCTTTTCGTAGCCGCTCGCAAGTCCGGCCATTCCCTGTGCCGGATTACGGCCGCGCCAGAGACGTGGATTTTCGAGAAGTTGGTCAAGAGAGGGCGAATCCTGCGGCATTGGGTGTCATAACGACCTAGTGCAACGGCATGCCGTCACGAATAACACCAACCACGACGCCCTCAATGACCATCGCCTGTTCTTTGAGGTCAACCACAATCGGTTCAAACTCTTCGTTTTCCGGCAATAACTCAACAACCGAACCATTCTGGCGGTAACGTTTGACCGTCACTTCATCGTCGAGACGTGCCACCACAATCTGCCGGCTACGTACTTCAGGTGTACGGTGTACCGCAACGAGGTCACCGTCGAGGATGCCGGCATCTTTCATACTCATACCATTCACCCTGAGCAGGTAATGCGGCTTTGGATTGAAAAAAGCCGGATCCATTCTGTAATGCGCCTCGATATGCTCCTCAGCAAGAATTGGACTACCGGCTGCAACCCGACCCACCAACGGCAAGCCCATTTGCTCGCGCAAAGAGTCTTTAAGCTGGATACCGCGTGAGGCGCCCGGTAACAGCTCCAGCACCCCTTTCTTCTGCAAGGCACGCAGATGCTCTTCAGCGGCGTTGGCCGATTTAAAGCCAAGCTGACGCGCGATTTCTGCACGTGTTGGCGGCATGCCGGTTTCATCCATAAAGTCTTGAATCATTTCAAGAATTTGCTTTTGTCTAGGGGTCAGTGGGCGCATTTCAGCATTCCTGTATGTATTCACAGTGCATGTGATTATATACAGTACTTCTTCGAAAGCAAGCGACAGCATGCCTGTCTTTATCTAAGCCGAAATTGAGTCCGCTTCGGGGTACTAGCCCGCTCGCCAGCCGCCGGCAAATCGATGCAAAATTAGCTGGTTTGGGTGTGCTTGATTGCGAAGCCTAAAGCTCGCGAAGCGAGCAGCGAGCAAGCAAGTACCCCAAACCGGCTGATCTAACTGTCGCTAACTACAGACAGTCGTAAATAAAAACTGTTGTTTTCATTGAAGGTTTGGGCTGTTTGGGAAATAATGCGCCTGCAATTGCATCCCAACAAAGGAATTTTTGATAATGAACAAGATTGTAAAAGTTAGCGCACTCGTGCTCTTTCTCGGTCTCGCTTCTGGCTGTGCAACCACTGCACAAGTAGAAGAAGCGAAAGCTACAGCTGACAAAGCTGCTGCCGACGTTGCTGCCGCAGTTTCTGCTGCTGAAGCTGCTCGCGCTGCCGCTGATCGTGCTGCTCAGGCTGCTGCAAGTGCACAAAGCACTGCAGATCAGGCTATGTCGGCTGCGACGGAAGCTCAGGCTTGCTGCGAAGCAAACCGCGAAAGCATGGAACGCATGTTCCAGAAATCAATGTCCAAGTAGTTTTACACTACAAAGATATTATTCGGACGCCGCGCTTGTCGCGGCGTTTTTCATTCCCTGCCCGACTGGTATCGGGATTCCATCGGAACGGCCGACGACTTCTTCGGCAAGATGCCAATCCAATTTTCCTGATCGCTCGCCGGTCGCACTAATGAACAATTCCGTCACGCTCGTGAGCGGGTCCTTGTCACTTTCTTCCAGGAGCGGATGAGACTCCATTACCAACTCATCACCACTCCAGCCAAATTTCAGCGGCTCGTTGATGATACGAACTTTGGTATTGACGTCGACTCGATCAAACAGAAACTCTATATCTTCGGGAAACATGCGAATACATCCGTGCGAAACTCGCATGCCCACTCCGGCCGGCCGATTCGTGCTGTGAATCAGGTAACCCGGCATGCTCAATCGCATCGCAAATCTGCCCAACGGATTATTCGGGCCTGCGGGAACAATTGCGGGCAGCGGATCACCGTCAGCGGCATGTTCTTCGCGCACAGACTTTGGCGGATACCAGGCCGGATCAACAACCTTTGAAATAATTTCGGTCAGGCCCAGCGGTGTCTCCCAATCCATACGACCGATACTGATCGGATAAGTCATCACATAGGCACGTTCACCGTCCCTGGGTTTAGGGTAGTAGTACAAACGATATTCAGCCAGATTCAGAACCACACCTTCACGCGGTCCCGGCGGCAGAATAAATCGTGTCGGCAATATGACCTCTGCACCTTCACCCGGTAACCACGGGTTGAGCTCAGGATTTGCGCGCACGATATCCTCGTAACCCAGACCATGACGACGAGCGATATCCACCAGCGTGTCCTCATGCCGCGCAACTATTGTCGAAACGGCACCGACCACATCGAATCCTTCCGGCGGTAACTCATAGATATCTGCAGTGGCTGTCTCTAGCAGCAAGCCAATCAGAAACATTGAGATATACGTTCTTTTCATCTGCCCTTTTCTTCAAAATCGATGACTTCAGTTTCGGTCTCAGCGGCCGCCAGCCACTCTTGCATGGCATCGCTTTGCAGTAAGCGCTGCGGGTAAAATCCTGCCGATTCCGGCAGGTTGATCCCGTAGGTCCGAAACCGCAGGACAACCGGCGCAAACATTGCATCGGCAATACTGAAATCACCAAACAGCCACCCATTATCACCCTGGAACTCGCGATGACAGACCGACCAGATCGCAATTATTCGATCTATATCCCGCGTCAATTCGTCCGGCAAGGCAACTTTGCGCCCCATTGCTCTGCAATTCATAGGCATACAGCTGCGCAACACTGCAAATCCTGAGTGCATCTCCGCGCAGACACTGCGCGCATAAGCTCGCGCATCAGCATCTTCAGGCCAAAGCTGCGTATCGGGCCAGCGCTCAGCGACGGTCTCGGCGATTGCCAGCGAATCCCAGACGGTGAGCTCTCCCAGCTGTAAGACCGGGACAGTGGCGCTGGGACAATACTCAGCCAGCTCCGCAGCCGTTGTCTCTACATCCAGCGCGACGCGATGCTCTTCGAACTCGATCCCTGCTTCACGCATCAGCAGCCACGCGCGCAGCGACCACGAGGAGTAATTCTTGTTACCGATTATGAGCTTGGGCAGCATCGCGACATCATACCGAATAATCCGTTTGACCGTGTCCGAAACGACCGGTAGCCTTTGTGATCCCATTCCTAGGCCCGCAACATGAGTCTGAAAATATCCTTCGAACTTAGCGACCGTGATCTCAATTATTTTCGCGAGGCCCTGCAGCATTCGCGCGCCGCGGTAAGGCACGCAGAAGAAGGGGAAATTCTCGAAGCCATCCGGGATGTGCTCGACGAAATTCGAAGTAATGAACCGTTACCCGATTTCGTTGCCCTTCGAATTCCGGCAATTGAGACATTCATGGAGATGTTGACCGATGACGAATGGCAGTTGCCTGATGCCGATCGCGAACGCTTGCTTGCCATGTTTATCTACTTCGCGGACCCTGAGGACATACTTCCTGACGATATTCCGGTTATCGGCTACCTCGATGACATGATCGTTATCGAGCTAATCATGCAGGAGCTATTTCACGTTCGCGAAGCTTACGAAGACTTTCGCGACTATCGAAGATCATTCGATGAGGAACATGGGTCGTCGATTGACGGGGCCGTACGCCGCGATCGTATTGATCGACGCCGGCAACAATTGCATCAACGCATGCAGCGTCGCTCTGCAAGTCGCAAGTCTGCGAAACTCTGGAGTTTGTAGATTTGCGCTAGACGCGCATTAGGACAGAACCCCAGGTGAACCCACCACCGAAGGCTTCCATCAGAACCAGCTGTCCGGGCTTAACGCGCCCATCGCGACGACCAACATCCAATGCCATCGGCACTGACGCTGCTGACGTATTGCCATGGTCCTGCACAGTAAGAATAACTTTTTCCATCGGCAAACCGAGCCGTTTGGCGGTCGCCTGAATAATTCGAATATTTGCCTGGTGAGGAATCAGCCAGTCGAGTTCATCTTGCGCGATGCCAGCCTTCTCAAGCACCTCAGTAGCTACATTGCCCAGCGTTTTCACAGCGACTTTAAATACTTCGTTGCCAGTCATCATGATTGACGCTTCATCGGTTCCGGCCTTGTGCAAATCTTTCGAGGCCCCAACCGGGTAGTACAACAAATCCTTGTACTGACCATCGGCGCCAAGATGTGTGGCAATGATGCCTGGCTCGTCCGATGCTTTGACGATGACGGCGCCCGCACCATCACCAAACAGAACACAGGTATTGCGGTCAGTCCAGTCGACCAACTTGGTGATGCACTCCGCGCCAATAACCAGCGCACATTTTGCCTCGCCTGCCTTGATGAACTTGTCAGCCGTGGTCAGTGCGTAAATGAAACTGGTGCACGCCGCTTCCATGCCAATCGCGGGACAGGCCGGAATGCCAAGACGATGCTGCACCAGGGTCGCGCAGTTCGGGAAAATCAAATCCGGAGAAGTCGTACCAACCAGGACCATGTCAATTTCGGTCGCATCAACACCGGCCTCTTGCATCGCAATTTTGGCCGCCTCGACACACATATCGGACGTTGTCTGGTCGTCAGCAACACAGTGGCGCCGCTCCACACCGGTGCGCGTACGAATCCACTCATCCGAGGTCTCGACAATTTTCTCAAGATCAAAATTCGTAAGAATCTTTTCTGGCAGGTAACGGCCAGTACCGACAATTCTTGTGTAAGTCACGCTGTCTCCCGCTGCAAAAGGCGACCGATCTGTTTAGGCACCTGGTTCTGCACTTCGACAACGGCTGTATCAATCGCATGTTGGAACGCATACGAGTCAGCGCTGCCGTGGCTCTTGATTACAATACCATTAAGACCCACTAGAGTCGCACCGTTGTAGTTGCGGGGGTCTGTCTCTAGCTTGAGACTTCTCAAGACAGGACCCGCCAGCAGCGCCTGCAGTTTTGCGAACCAGTTTCTGGTGAATGCTCGTCGCAGATAACGGGATATCAAGCCTACGGTGCCTTCCATCGTCTTAAGCGCAACGTTACCTGTGAAACCGTCTGTAACGACGACATCCGTGTTGCCGGAAAACAATTCACTACCTTCAATGAAGCCCACGTAATTCAGGCTGCTGGCCGTGAGCATCGCCGCAGCATCCTTCACCGTGCCATGCCCTTTGGTGTCTTCCGCGCCGATATTTAACAGAGCAACCCTGGGCGATTCGATGCCGGTAATGTCAGTGGTGACAATCGAGCCCATTACGGCAAATTGAAACAGGTGCTCGGCCGTACACACGGTATTAGCGCCCAGATCGAGCATGTGAATCGTGCCACCATTAGCTGGTAACTCGGTAATGATCGCCGGTCGATCAATACCCGGTAACATCTTCAGTACATATTTTGCGGTCGCCATTAGCGCACCGGTATTACCTGCGCTAACGCATGCTTCAGCTGTGCCGTCTTTGACCAGGTTTATTGCGACCCGCATCGAAGAGTCTTTCTTCTTGCGCAAGGCATCAACTGGTGATTCTGACATTTCAACGACTTCACTGGCGTGCACTATCGACAAGCGCG
>JBPCXZ010000292.1:0-4327 GCA_051008055.1 Woeseiaceae bacterium | reverse complement strand
GACACGGAAGCCTTCCGCCGAGAGTGATTGGCGCGCTATTTGGGCTACTGATGTCGGCCGTCACTCTTGGGCAAGAAGAGCCTCGGTCCGGCGGGGTTCTCGATGCAAAGTACTTTCTATCAGTTGGTTTGTTCGCGCCAGATCGAAGGTTTCGCCTCGGGCTTGATGCTTCAGCTGATGTAACGATCCCGCAACCCGATCCGTACGTAGATTTTTCTGAAACCTTTGACTTCGCGAGTAAAGACGAAACGTTTTCCGCTGAGTTTGGCTGGAATTTCAGCGAGCGCTGGCAACTCAGGGGACAATATTTCCGAGTCGATGCTGATCAGGAAGCGGCGCTCACGGAAGACGTCGAATGGGGAGACTACGTCTTTGGTGAAGGCACGTTTGTAGAAGCCGGAGCTGACATGCAGATTACGCGGCTATTCTTTGGGCGGAAGTTCTGGGAATCCGACACCTATGAGGCGGGTTTAGGTTTCGGCGGTCACATTCTCGATCTCAGTGGATTTATCAATGGCGAAGCAACCATTGATGGCGATCCCGTGGGCTTTGTTCAGGAACGAGCGAGCGTCAGCCAGCCGCTGCCAAACATTGGGGGCTGGTTTCAACGTGTATATGCCGATCGCTGGGCACTGAAAGCTCGGCTGGATTGGCTCGCGGCCGACATCGACAAGTACGACGGCCATATAATTAATGCGTCACTGGGGTTCGTTTACGCCATGAACGACCATTTCGGCATAGGTCTTGCGTACAATCTGTTTGAGATCGACCTCGGTGTCGATGACACAGACTGGCAAGGGCGAGTGCGCAGTCGCTTTGAAGGCCCTTACCTGGCATTGACCGGGTATTGGTAATCGACACATCACTTTAGGGAGTTAGCTGACGATGCTACACAGTATGACGGGCTTTGCACGACAGTCTGCCGAGTCAGAAATCGGCACGCTGAGTTGGGAGTTACGTGCAGTCAATCATCGGTATCTCGATGTGCAGTTTCGACTGCCTGAAGAATTACGGCCTAAAGAACAGGCGTTCAAGCAGCTCGTTAGCTCTGTACTAAATCGCGGCAAGGTTGATTGCGCTCTGCACTTTCAACGAGCAGGTGGGCGGCAGGATGACATGCAGCTCGACGCCGAGTTGGTCGAGCTGGTCGGCAAACGGGCGGCTGAGGTAGCCGCGATGCTCGACAACGCAGCACCCGTCGACCCGCTTGATGTGTTGCGCTGGCCGGGTGTCATTGTGGAGTCCAAGATTGATGCAGAGCCGCTGTTTGCGGCAGCCAGTGAATTACTGGAACGGACTCTGACAGCACTGAGCGAGATGCGGGGAAGCGAAGGCGAGCGCATTGCAACAATGATCGAAACACGTTGCACCGATATTGCCGCGATTGCTGCTTCAGTTCGGGAGCGCATGCCCGACGTTCTCACTGCGGCCCACGCAAAACAACTCGAGCGCGTCGAGAAACTCGACGTCGCGGCGGATCCTGCACGACTTGAAGTAGAACTCGCATTGCTTGCACAGAAACTCGATGTCGATGAAGAGCTGGACAGGCTCGAAAGCCACCTCACAGAAATTCGGCAAACGCTGCAAAGCAGCGATGCTGTCGGTCGCCGTTTGGATTTTCTGATGCAGGAACTAAATCGGGAAGCGAATACGCTTGGTTCGAAGTCTGCCGATGCAGCGACAACGAAAGCAGCTGTTGATCTCAAAGTGCTCATCGAACAGATGCGCGAACAGATTCAGAACGTCGAGTGAGTTTTAAGCAATGACCGAAGCTCCCACTCGTCTCTTTGTAATTGCGGCACCGTCGGGTGCCGGCAAGACGACACTGGTGCACGCAACGGTGTTGAATCGTTCAGATTTGCGGTTTTCGATTTCGTACACAACACGACCGCGGCGCAGCAATGAAGTCAATGAGAAAGATTACTTCTTTGTCAGCAAACTCGACTTCAAGGAGATGCATGCCGCCGGCGCATTTCTCGAGTCAGCGACCGTATTCGACAATCTTTACGGCACCAGTCGTGCACAAGTGGAAGACACCCTGGCCGCCGGTCAGAGCGTGGTCCTGGAGATCGACTGGCAAGGCGCACAGCAGGTGCGAGAGTCGATGCCGGACTGCGTCACCATTTTCATCATGCCGCCGTCGCGGCGAGAGCTGGAGCGGCGGCTGCGCGACCGGCGGACTGACACTGATGCGGTGATCGAGCGCCGTCTGCGCGACGCTCTCAGCGACATGGAGCATTGGTCCGAGTTCGACTTCGTGATCATCAACGATGACCTGAATGTGGCCGTGGCGGACCTGGAGGCAGTTTTCGCGGGCGCAGGGCAGGAGTTTTCCACTGAGAACCCTGATTTGCAGGCCAGAGTATCAGAAATCATTGGCTTATAACTTTTGGTTATATCCTATATTCGGCCGCTCGATTTTCGCGTACCTTGGCGCCCACAATCAATTGGGAGCCCTGAATTGGCCAGAATTACCGTAGAAGACTGCCTGGAAAACGTTGAGAACATCTTTGAGATGGTGCTCGTAGCTGCCAAACGCGCGCGTCGTATCGCGCATGGCGCCGATCCAATGGTAGAGCTCGAGAACGACAAACCAACTGTCATCGCTCTCCGGGAGATCGCTGAGGGCCATGTTACATCGTCAATTCTGGAAGAGGTTGAGCTCCCACCCGAGGTCGAATTCATGCCGCCTGAAGTCAATGAAGAAGTCCTTCCTGTTCGTGGCATCTCCATCGGCGACCAATAGGCAGGAATTCCGCCGTCTGGCGCCAGCCTGAACCGCGACAGCTTCCCTGTGACGCGGGTATGATCGAGGCATGGATTACGCCGCAGCACTGCTAGCCAAATTACCGGGCGCTTCGAAACGCGACTACGGTCTGCGGCACCTTATTGAAACGCTCGAGAGTTATCTCACCAGCGAACAAATTGAATCGATCGTGGGCGCCTATGAATTCGGTGCCGAGGCTCACAAAGGCCAAACACGCAAGACCGGCGAGCCCTATATTACCCACCCGGTCGCCGTCGCCCAGGAACTCGCTGATATGCGCATGGATTCGCAGGCGATTGAAGCGGCGATCCTGCACGACGTAGTTGAGGACACCCCTGTCTCGATTACCGATATCGAGGAGAAGTTCGGCACAGAAGTTGCGCTGCTCGTTGATGGTGTCAGCAAACTCGACCAAATTCAGTTCCATAGCCGGGCCGAAGCGCAGGCAGAAAGTTTTCGCAAGATGATGCTGGCGATGATCGAAGACATTCGTGTCATTCTGGTCAAACTTGCGGATCGTCTGCACAACATGCAGACACTCGGAGCAATGCCACCCGAGAAGAAAGCGCGCATCGCCAGGGAAACCCTGGACATCTACGCGCCCATCGCCAACCGGCTCGGCATTAACCGTTTCAAGGTTGAGCTCGAAGACCTCGGCTTTCGATACCTGCATCCATTTCGCTATCGTGTTCTTGAGAACGCACTCAAGCGTGCAAAAGGCAGTCAACGCCAGATCGTCAAGAAAATATCCGAAGAAATCGGTGCCAGCCTGGTCGCCGAGAATATTTCAGCGGATATCGTCGGGCGCGAGAAACACCTGTACAGCATTTACAAGAAGATGGCGGAGAAAAAACGCACGCTGTCCGACGTAGCCGATGTATACGGGTTTCGCATCATCGTCGATGACGTAAGCGCCTGTTACCAGGTACTTGGAATTGTGCACAGCCTGTACAAACCGATGCCGGGCCGATTCAAGGACTACATTGCCATTCCGCGTGTTAACGGCTACCAATCGCTACACACCACTTTGTTCGGTCCGAAGAGCCAACCGCTTGAAGTACAGATTCGCACAACAGAAATGGATCGGGTTGCGCAGTCTGGCGTCGCTGCACATTGGCAATACAAAGCCACAGAGAAATCAGATGCAACACCGCAGCGCCGTGCACGTGAGTGGCTCGCGCATCTGGAAGAAATTCAACAAACCGGCAGTTCTGAAGAATTCCTCGAGAGCGTCAAGGTCGATTTGTTTCCGGACAAGATCTACGTATTCACACCGGACGGCGACATCATGCCGTTGCCCAAGGGAGCGACAACGGTGGACTTCGCATACGCGGTGCATACCGATGTTGGGAATCGCACCATTGCGGCAAAGGTTGATCGAAGTCTCGTACCACTAAGAACGGTTTTGACCAATGGTCAGACGGTAGAAATTGTTACCGCGCGGGGCGCCAAGCCGAATCCCAACTGGGTCAGTTTCGTTGCGACGGCCAAGGCACGGTCTGCTATACGCCAGCACATGAAGAACATGCGCAGTAGCGAATCGGTCGATCTTGGCAAGCG